>CAKZNE010000178.1 GCA_937129395.1 uncultured Cryomorphaceae bacterium
AATCTCCCTAAGGCTCCATTTCAATCAAATTACCCTTTTCTTGAAGGCCAAAATTGGCTTCGATTAAAATTTATCGTAACGATTATAATAAATAAAGGACTCGTTCTTTTTCATAGGGTAATTTTCAAAAATCAGAATTTCCTCCTTTTAAATTGCTGATTATCTACAATCGTTATAAAAGCCTCGAAACGTTTAGGACAGGTGTGTTTCGATATAAAGAATTAAAAGGCTAAAGCAACTTCTTCGGTTTTCCGGCTATAAAGTCCTTAAAATACCAAGGCTCAAAATAGGCGACATCCTCAAATTGCTGGGCATCGTATTTTTCTCCGCAAAGCTCTACTAAGCCTTTTGCATTTGGGTATTTTATTTCGTGGTGAAATACAAAGCGCTCATCAAGAGTAATTTTCTCAATTTTTTCAAGGGCATCACCAACGAAATGGACGCGATTGGCCTTTAAATCGGAAAAACTAGTTTCGTCAATTATTTTGGCTTCAACTTTCGATAGGCTATTCAGTCCATGATCAAAAATTTGGCAATAAACTTCCATCCTTCTGGCATCTAAAACAGAAATAATTAGATCTCCTTCTTCCAAATCTATGGCAGATTTTCCTTGATAGGCCAAAATTTTGAGGCTGTCTTCACTTAATAACGGACGATCAAAAGCAAAGCATAGTCCTTTAGCAGAAGAGACTCCAATCCGTAATCCTGTATAAGAGCCAGGGCCCTTTGAAACTGCAATGGCGTCTATGGAACTTTTCGCTTTTCCAGAACTTAAAAATAAATCCTCTAAAAAGACATGCAATTTTTCGGAGTGAATGTATTGGTCGCTAGATTCTTCTTTAAAAAACAGAACTTTGTCAGCGTCTAGGAGAGATACCGAGCAGTTTTTGGTGGAGGTTTCAATACCTAATATTAAGGCCATTTATCCTATTCTTCAGAATCTTCATCCTTATTTTTTCGGCTACTCTTGTCCGACTTTTTTTCAACCTTGGTGCCATTCACAAGTTTCTTACTCACTACATTATACGGCCCCTCAATTACTTCTTCATCCACTTTAAGGCCTTCCGTAATTTCAATATTTTCTTCATCTTGAATACCAGTTTTCACAAGGCGCAATTTCGCCTCTCCGTCTTCATACACAAAAACCACTTCAAAAATCTCATCATCCTCAGGGTCGGATTCTGTTTTTACTTTATATGATTTGGCTTCGGTTGAAGTGTCCGCTCTAGTGGTAACGGCGTTTATTGGAATACTAATTACGTTAGCCTTTCTTTTGGTTTGAATTTCAACTGAGGCTGTCATTCCAGGGCGGAAGGGAGATATTTGACCTTCTTTGGTAATAGCCGCATAAGATGCTTTTAAAATCCTCACTTTCACTTCAAAGTTTGTTACTTGATCTGTGCTCAGTCCTTGGATTTTTGCTGAGTTTGCAATTTCTGTTACTACACCTACAAACTCTTCTCCCAAATAGGCATCCACTTCAATTTTGGCTGTATCGTGGAGGTTTACTCTAATAATATCATTTTCATTTACCTCAATTAGCACTTCCATTGCTTCAAGGTTTGCTAAGCGCATAATTTCGGTTCCAGCCATTTGTGCTGTACCAACAACCCTTTCTCCTTCTTCAATATTCAACATACTTATGGTTCCGGCTTGAGGCGCATAAATCGTTGTTCTTCCTAAATTATCCCTTGCTTCATTTGCAGTAGCTTCCGCACTTTTTAGTTGAAATTCCGAGGCTTCTACATTCAATTTAGCAACATCAAAAGCTCTTTGAACATTATCAAATTCCGCATCACTAATAACTTTTTGACTGTATAATTTTTTATTTCGTTTGTAGATTTTTTCAGCCTCAATTAACTGGGCCTTTGCAGAACCAACTTGAGATTTTGTGCTATTTACTGCGGCAAGGGCTCTATTTACAGCTGCCAAATAAATATCAGGATTGATTTTTACTAATAAATCTCCTTTTTCTACTTTTTGCCCTTCTTCAATAGGCAATTCTATAACCTCACCCGAAACTTCTGAGCTAATTTTTACCTCAACTTCTGGTTGAATTTTTCCACTTGCGAATACGGTTTCTATTAAGGTTGCTTTTTCAACCTTTACAATCTCCACTTCCACACCTTTTGGTTTTCCTACCCAGTCCATTTGCTTTGCAAGTACCAGAAGAACCATAATTGGAATCCCGATAAAAAGAATGATTTTTAATGTTTTACCCATTTTTATAATTTTATCGCATTGGTTAAATAAAACTCCAACACCTTGATTTTAAAAATAAAATCATATTTCGCTCTAACTTGTTGGGAAAGTGCAGAGGCCAAACTGTTTTTCGCATTTTCAAAATCGAATTGATTTAAGGCTCCTACTTTATATCTTTCTTCTGCGTATTTAAATGATTCTTTGCTAGCATCTACCGCTTTCGACGCGGCTAAAAAGCTATTGTAAGAGGCCCTTGCGTCTGCATGAACTTGGTAAACGGTTTGTTTTAAGGTGTTTTTTTCTTGGTCCAAATTAGTTTTTGCCAATTCTAAATTTAGTTTGGCATTTTTCACATTATAGCGTTGGCTATTATTAAAAATTGGCACAGAAACACCAATACCAAATGACTTGTTGATGTTATCACCAAACTGGTCGCCAAATGAAACGGATTCAAATTCACCTGTTGCTTGACTGAAATTTGAGATTACGACATCGCCCGAACCTTGAACGGTTCCAATTGCAGGGTTTATGGAATTTCCGTCGGGAACAAAATTCAAAAATTGATCGGAATAACTGGATGAGATTCCCCCCGAAAAACTTACGGTTGGCAGGTAGGAAGATTTAGAAAGATCAACCCCCTCTTCACTGCTTTTCACTCGCATTTCTGCGCTTTTCACCACAGGTTGATTTTCCAGGGCTGTGTTGAAAATATTCTCTGGCTTCCTGAGTAATGTGCTAGGTTCTGGATCGTTAAACTTTGGATCAATAATATCAAATCCGGAAGGATCCTCAAGTTGCAAAAGGTTACCAAGTTGTAATTTGCTAATGGTAAGCGCATTTTCCGCTGCAACGGTATTTTGTTTATCCCTTGCCAGTTGTGCTTCCAATTGAAGTACATCTCCTTTTGGATTTGATCCTGCATCAACCAACTTTTGCATCCTATTCGCTTGCAATACAGTAATATTTTCTTGCTGTAGGGCTACTTCTAAAATTTCTTTATTCAATAAAATTTGAAGAAAAGCACTAGCTACATTCAATCGAATATCGTTTTTGGCCCTTTCCAAATCATACATGCTCGCCAGATAATTCAAATTATTCTGGGCAATCCCGTTTATTTTTCTTCCCCCATCATAAACTACCCAATTGGCATTTACGGAAGCAAAAATTGTTTGTCTGTTTATGGTTGAGATTTGGTTGGTAACTGGGTCAATATTTAAACCACTATTCAAACCATAATTCGCCCCCCCAGATACACTAGGCAAATAATTCCATTGTGCTTGGCTATTGGAATTTTTACTGATTTTGGCTTGTAGCTCTGACTGTTTAATCTGGATATTGTTTTCCAATGCATATTCAACGCATTCTTCCAGTCGCCATTGTTTCTGTTGAGCCTTCCCTATAGAATTTATTGAAAGGAAAAGGACAGCAAGAAGTAATAATCTAAATTTCATGAATTAATTTTTGAAAAGGCAAGTAGCTCTACAAATATAAATAAAGAAGACGTGGAAAAGCCTTAAATAATAGAATCTTAGGATTTTACCTTTTTATGTCGGTAAATAGCATAACCAACTCCTGCCAATAATAAGTAGGGAAAAACCATTAGGTACATAATTCCGCTATTTAGTCCGGCGGCCGCAGATGAACCTCCAGTACTTGTTTCGGCAACAGCTTTACACATAGCACATTGAGCCGAAGCGTCGAAACCAAAAAATATAGTGATAAGAAAAGTAAGGAGCAAAACCTTTTTCATAATGCGAATTTAATCAATAATAGGGCTGCATGAATAAATAAACTAACACTCCTGTAATGGCTACATAAAGCCAAATGGGGAATGTCCAACGAACGATTTTTTTATGTTTTGCAACATCATTTGTGAGACCTCTAAAAATGGCTAACATGGCCAATGGTAAAACGGGAACACTCAAAAGAATATGGCTTATTAAAACAAAAAAGTAAAGGTATTTGATAGAATCATCTCCACCAAATTTTAGATCACCAACCCCATTTATTTTACTTACAACGTAGGACAATAGGAACACCGCTGACAAACTAAAGGCGCTAATCATTACTGCTTTATGGGCCGCAATTTTTTTAGCTCTAACCAAGGCTAATCCTATTATTAACAACACCGCTGTGGTTCCATTAATAATGGCATGGAAAGCAGGTAATGTACCTCTATCAATTCCTAAATCTAGTTGTAGGGCATCTGGAAATAGAATTAGCACCGCTACTAATACAGGAACAACAATGGATAAAATGGTAATTATCCTTAGGTAAATTTTGTCTTTACTTTTCCCCACTCTTTTCTTTTAAAGCTTTTACTTTTTTATACTCGTCAACAGATTTCTTTTTTTCAAATTCTGCGATAAGGACTTTAATATCATCTTTTAGGTCGTTAACTTCCACGTCTTGCAGACCATCATAGGCGCCTTTGATATTCCCTAAATCATCTTTTCCACTTCGTATATGTCCATCCCAATCCACAAGCATGAGGTTTTGAGAATGAAGGAATCCTCCTTCTGCAAGCGAATCTTCACCGGCATTGACAAAAAGACCTTGTGCCACTTGGTAAATTTTTTCAGCATCACCAGTTAGAAAATGCCATTTGCCATCAATAGCCTCATATCTTTTGGCGTATTTGCTTAGCACTTCTGGCGTATCAAATTCGGGATCTACAGAAAAGGATATTATTTTGAAATGCTCATATCCTTTAAAACGATTTTGGACTTGTTGAACTTTATAATTCATGGCCGGGCAAACACTAGGACAGGAGCTAAAAAAGAAATTAACCAGTAGTATATTGTTTCTTAATTCATCGTTGGAAATTAGGGTATCGGCTTGTGAATTAAATTCAAATTCTGGCATGGAATAATAGACGGAGTCTTGCCTAATTTCGCCATTTATTTCTACTTCAACTAAACTTTTAGGCCCTACATAATCTAGTGTAGTAAAAAAGGATTCTTCTTGGGCATATACCCAAAAGAAATAAAGCAAAAAAGGTAGTACCAGTAATGAAACCAATACTACCTTTTGAAGAATTTTATCTCCCATTATAACTTACTTATTTAATGGCTTCTCTTATAAAGTCTCCCATATAACCTCCTTCCGAAAGTACTATAAAGGTTAAATAAGGAATAAGGATTAACATTGGCAGGGCGATGGTCCACATAAAGTTTTTCTTTTCGAACTTTAAGTGCATGAATTCCGCAACAATGTAGAATGCTTTTAATAATGTAAGCAGGATAAATATGACATTTAAAATGGATGTACCCAGGAATTGACCCATTAAGATTTCGGGTTTAATAATTCCTAAAACAACCTCAACTGTGGTTACTACCAACAGGATAATAAATACTTTCCATATCCACCAAGTTCCTTCAGGACTTTCGTGATGTTCGCTAGGTAAGTTTGAATGTGCCATTGTATATTTTTAAAAAGTTGTTTGCAATTAAACCAAGTAGAAGAAGGTAAATACGAATACCCAAACCAAATCCACAAAGTGCCAATAGAGACCTACTTTTTCAATCATTTCATAATGACCTCTTTTTTCGTAGGTTCCAATTATCACATTAATAAAAATGATGATGTTTAGTAATACTCCCGAAAATACGTGCGTACCGTGGAAACCTGTAACGAAGAAAAAGAAATCGGCGAAAAGCACATGGCCATATTCATTGGATGTAAGGTTTGCTCCTTGGATAACATTAGCCTTCGCCATAAGCTTCAAAGCTTCTGCCCTTTCAACTGTTAGTTCAGTTTTACCAGGCGTGCGAATAGTAACGTCGTTGTTGGAGGCAAAAGCGCTTCTAACTTCTTCAGTTGTAAAATGGTAATGTTCTCCGTGTACGCCAGGTTTACCTTCCACCAATTCGTGAAGGGTCATAATTTTGCCGTCCATATCACTTAGATACATCACATCAAGATTCTCTAATTGAACAGCTCCTTTATCTCCTGAAATGAAATGGTACCACTCCCAAGCTTGAGAGCCAAGGAACATAAAACCACCGATAATGGTAAGTCCCATCCAAAATATCACTCCTTTTTTGTTCATCTGATGACCGGCATTTACAGCCATTACCATGGTTACTGAACTTAAAATAAGGATGAAGGTCATTAATGCCACAAATAACAAAGGAGCATCGCCGTGCATGAATGGAAAGTGCGTAAACACGTTCTCAGCCACCGGCCATGTATCTTCGTATTTGAAGCGATAAAGCCCCATTGCTGTTAAGAATCCGGAAAATGATAGAGCATCAGATAGTAGAAAAAACCACATCATCTGTTTACCGTAACTAACACCGAAAGGTTGTCTGTCACCACCCCAAATATTTCCTTTTTTGTCCAAATTAGCTTCTTTAGCCATTCCTTAAAAATTTTTGCAAGTTTAGCGAATAAATACCATAAATAGGAACAAATAGACCCAAAGTACGTCTAAAAAATGCCAGTAAATGGCACTAATATCCAAACCATGGTGATCCGATGAGCTATAAGCCCCTTTTAATGATCTTAAAAATGTTACAATTAAAACAATTATTCCTGAAATAACATGTAGCCAATGTAAAAATGCAATAACATAAACCCAAGATACAGATGTGCTGCTGCCAAGACCTGTGAAAAACAAGCCTCTTGATTTTAAATCTGCTGCTCCAAAAAATTGCAAAACAGAAAAGCCTAATCCCAAAATTAGGGTGATGAGCAAGGATATTTTTAATTCTCTTTGATTATTTTTTTTTGCGGCTCTCTTGGCAAAAATTATAGTCCCTGAACTCAAAAGCATTACACCAGTTGCCCAATAAAATTGAACAGGTAATTCAAAAACCAACCACATATTTTCTACCTGCAGGGCAGATCTACTTACAACATAGCCACTGGTTAGCCCAGCAAAAGTCATAATAATACTTGCAATCCCTACCCAAAGCAGAGGTTTACGTACTTTTCTTTTTTCTTCTATTGATAATGTTCCCACTACAAAATAAATTTATCTAACACGTATATCAACTGAACCACTGGAAGGTAAATAATACTAGCGATCATTAGCTTTTTAGCGTCCTTAATTTCTTCACTTTTAAAAAGGATAATTGCCTTTCTTAATAGGAAGAGACCCATGATACTAATTAAAATCACTGAAGGTAATTCAATATTAAAGTCTCCTGTAAATGCAAAATACGGTAAAATAGACACTGGAATAATAAAAATCGTATAAATCAATATTTGAAAACTAGTTCTTCTATCTCTTTTCCCTGAGGGTAATAAACTATATCCTGCTTTTTTATAATCCTCATCTACAACCCAAGCAATTGCCCAAAAATGAGTGAATTGCCATAAAAATTGAAGTGCAAATAAAATCCCTGGTTCAATATCAAAATCATTTGTTGCTGCTACCCAACCTAATAAAGCAGGAATTGCTCCGGGAAGTGCTCCAATAAATACGGCAATTGAACCTTTTGCTTTTAGTGGAGTATAAACCAATACATACATGAACAAAGCAAAGGCTCCAAACCCGGCAGTAACTAGGTTTATGGAGAGCAACATCCACATTCCTAAAAATGCCATAATGGTGCAAGCAATCATTGCTTCTAGGCTTGTCAATCTTCCTGTTGGCAGGGGTCTATTCTTGGTCCTGTCCATAAGAATATCTCTATCCCTTTCAATAATTTGGTTGAATCCATTTGCAGCACCTACAACTAAATATCCTCCAAGGCATAAATAAAATATGGTGATTCCAGATACTTGATCAACACCCAAAAAATAGCCAGCTAAGGCAGAATAAACCACACTAAGATTTAATCTTGCCTTAGTAAGTTCTAAGACTGCGCTTAATTTGGCGCCAAAAGAGGTGCTGACTGAATTAATAGTAGGCGTTTTTTCCAATACTGCAATTTGCGATTGCAAAGCTACAACCGATTTAATCCACCGCCAAAATAGAATGATTCTATCTTAAGATACTTTTGGCTTAACAATAAACCACGGATTTAGCAAATCTTCTTTGTTGTAATCCAGCGGTTCCTGCACATCCGTTTTGTAGATTTCGAATCCTGCGTATTTTGCGATTCCATGTCCAGCAGCTGTGTCCCATTCCATAGTAGGTGCAATACGAGGGTATATATCTGCACTTCCTTCTGCAACCATGCAAATTTTTAGACTACTGCCTTTGGATATCACTTCTGCATCTGGATACTTCTTTTTTATTTCTTCGAAACATGTTTTTGTTTCTTCACTCATGTGGGATCTACTTCCCACCATGGTGTAGGGTCTTTTAACAGAAATTGGAAGCTTTTCAGCCAATTGCATAATTTCATCAAGATCCTTTGAAAGTGGCTCGTTTACATCGTTAATCCGAAAAGAACCCATTCCTTCTAAGCCAAAATAGAGGGTTTCTTTTACTGGGACATATATAACCCCCATAATTACCTCACCTTGATGAACTAGGGCAATATTTACTGTAAACTCACCATTTCTTTTAATAAACTCTTTGGTACCATCCAAGGGATCTACAATCCACAAATAATCCCAAGATTTTCTTTCCTCAAACTCCAATTGCCTTCCTTCTTCACTTAGAACTGGGACTTCCGGGGGGTCTAGTAATTCTACAATGGCATTATGAGCATTTTTATCTGCTTTTGTAAGAGGGGAAGAGTCGTTTTTATATTCTACCTCAATGGTATTGCTATACACTTCCATTATTTCCTTTCCCCCTTTTAGGGATGCTTCAATGGCTATTTGAAGAAGGCTTTTGAGTTTTGTGCTATCCATGTTTTTATAAAAAATAAAAACCCGTCAATACCAGATATTGACGGGTTTAAAATATTATGGGGACTAGTTTATTGTAATTTCAAGTTAAAAGGCAAGGTAAATCTTGATCTTACTGGCCTTCCTCTTTGTTTTGCTGGTTTAAGCTTCGGCAGTTTGTTTACCACCCTTACAGCTTCATCATCCAAAAGTTCATGAACTCCACGAACAACTTCTATATTGGAAATGCTTCCGTTTTTTTCAATTACAAAGTTTACATAAACCTTTCCGGAAAGACCCAATTGCTGAGCCAATTCTGGGAATTTAACATTGTTGGATATGCACTTTTTAATTTGGGTATG
>CAKZNE010000179.1 GCA_937129395.1 uncultured Cryomorphaceae bacterium
ATCGGGTAAAGGAGTTTTTGCCAACTGGGAGTTGTAGGTGTAGTCTGCGTTAAAACTAACCTGTGGAAGGCCAATAGCTGCAGTTTCTAAAATTTGTTTTTTTGCTTTTTCAAAACCAAGCTGCTTATCTCTAACCGAGAATGAGTTGGTTTCAGCAAAGCTTTGCGCCTCTTTTAAGGAAAAGGAACTTGGCTGATTTTGTGCAAAACTTGAAATTGTTCCAAAGGACAACACCAAGATGAGTACTTTTTTCATGTTTTATTTAAAATTAGTCACGCTTTTGGCGCGAGAAGAATCGAGTTTTTAAGGGAAAAATGGAAAAACAATCCTTCATTGGTTTGGTTATAGATTAGTCTTGGGTTAATTTTTTTTCTAAATATTTTAAGCCCTTCGGCGTCGCAATTCCTCTTATATGGTATTCCAAAGCCTGTCTTTTAACTTCTTTAGTATGAAATTTTTTCATCATCAGTTCCTTGTCCTCCGGAATTGATTCCATTTTGGAACAATACAAATGGGTAATAAGTTCAGTATCCATATTATCCCTGTAAAGGCCATCACGTTTTCCATTGTCAATATTTTCCTCAATCATTTTATTGATTAACTCACGGCGACCTTCATACATGGCCTTTGCTGTTTGGGGGTAGTATTTGTGCAATTGAAAATGCAAGCCTGGATTATGGTCTTTCATAATTTGACGAATTACATTGTCAATATCAAAAAGCTCATCAATGGAATTTTGAGCGGAACTGTGAATTTCCATCATGCAAGAATGAACCTGATCAAAAATGGTCATCACGCACTTGTTCACCAAGTCCGCTTTGTTTTCAAAGTATTTATAAAGTGTTTTTTTGGAAATAGCCATCTCCCGTGCCACATCGTCCATGGTAACACTGCGTATCCCAAACTTGTTGAACAAGCTCAAGGCACCATTTACCATTTCTCTTTCTAGATTATCTTTTTCTTCCATAAAATCGGGCGCAAAGATAGAAACTATTTTGAATTGGAAACTATTGGAGTATTAAAAGTTTCCTCCGTTTCTTAAAAAAACTTCTTTCTCCAATTATTAATGAAAAATTTAAAAAATTGTGAACCTTTGCACCCAATCCATATTGTGAATAATGAGACATACTTCAATTTCAGATTTATTAAAGTCGAAGCCTGTTGGAACAACAGTAAATATAAAAGCATGGGTAAGAACCTTTAGAGCGAATCGCTTTATTGCTTTAAACGATGGAAGCACGATCAAAACCCTTCAAATTGTTGTGGATTTTGAAGCGACAGACGAAGCTATTTTAAATCAGATTAATACTGGGGCTTGTATTTCTGTAACAGGAGAGGTTGTTTCTTCTCAAGGTTCTGGGCAGGATTTGGAAATTATTGCAAAAGAGATTGAAATTTTAGGAGAGAGTAATCCCGAAGAATACCCCTTTCCTCCTAAAAAGTTTAATATGGAGTATTTGAGAAAAAATGCTCACATGCGCGCCAGAACAAACACCTTTGCTGCTGTTTTGCGTGTAAGACATGCTCTATCTCACGCCGTTCATCAATACTTTAATGATAAGGGTTTCTTTATGATGCACACCCCAATTATTACTGGGTCTGATGCAGAAGGTGCAGGAGAAATGTTTAATGTTTCAGTTTTGGATAAAAAGAAACCACCTTTAAATGAAGAAGGTGAAATTGATTACAGCCAAGATTTTTTCGAAAAGGAAACAAACCTCACTGTATCGGGTCAATTGGAAGCTGAATTGGCTGCATTGGCACTGGGAAAAGTATATACTTTCGGACCAACCTTTAGAGCAGAGAATAGTAATACTACGCGTCACCTTGCCGAATTTTGGATGATTGAGCCTGAAGTGGCTTTTGCCAATTTGGATGATAATATGGATTTGGCAGAGGATTTTTTGAAATATGTAATCAAATATGCCAAGGATAACTGTTCTGATGATCTTGCATTTTTGGACAAGCGTTTTGCCGATGAAGAAAAAACAAAGCCGCAGAATTTAAGAAGTGATATGGGTTTATTGGAAAAACTAGATATGGTTGGAGCCAATAATTTTTGCAGATTGAGCTATACGGAAGCCATAGATATTTTAAGAAACTCTAAACCAAACAAGAAAAAGAAGTTTGAATATTTAATTGACGGTTGGGGAGCTGATCTGCAGTCTGAGCATGAAAAATATTTGGTAAAACATTTTGGAACACCAGTAATATTATACGATTACCCAGCCAATATCAAAGCCTTTTATATGCGATTGAATGAGGATGGAAAAACGGTAAGAGCGATGGACATTCTTTTCCCTGGAATTGGGGAAATCGTTGGAGGCTCCCAAAGAGAGGAACGCCACGATGTATTGAAACAAAAAATAAGTGAATTCAATATTCCAGAAGAGGAATTGTGGTGGTATTTGGAAACCAGAAAATTTGGAACTTGTGTACACAGTGGTTTTGGATTAGGCTTTGAAAGGCTGGTATTATTTGTTACAGGAATGTCCAATATCCGTGATGTAATTCCTTTTCCAAGAACTCCAGGAAATGCCGATTTTTAAAAAAAGTTTAATTTTTTTAAAATAAAATAGGCGAGAGATTTGGTTATTTCTAAATTCGGCAATATTTTTGATGGAGGCGCGAAAAAATTCATGCCCTCAAGAATTAGAATTTAAAAACACTCTCTCCAAATATGCTAAAGCAGCAGCTAGGTCAAAAACTACTACAGAAATTATCTCCACAGCAGATTCAGCTGATGAAGCTGATTCAGTTGCCGACCCTTGCTTTAGAACAAAAAATTAAAGAAGAACTGGAAGAAAATCCTGCCCTAGACGAAGGAGCAGAAAGTTTGGATGAAGATGGTTTTGGAGATGAGGCCGATCAATATGAAGCAGAGGATAACCAAACAATTGAAGCGGAGGATATTAATGTTGATGAATATCTAAGCGACGATGAAGTTCCTGATTACCGTTTAAAAGCAAATAATTATTCCAAAGACGATGAAGATTCACGTGTCCCAATAAGTGGTGGCGCTACTTTTCGAGAATTGTTGATTGACCAAATAGGAACCCATTTAATTGGCGAACAAGATCGATCAATTGCCGAATATTTAATCGGGAATATTGATGATGACGGTTATATTCGTAGAGACCTTTCGGCCATTGTAGACGATTTAGCCTTCACCCAAAATATTTTTGTTGAAGAATCCAAATTGGAGGAAACCTTATTATTAATTCAAGATTTGGATCCACCTGGAGTAGGTGCCAGAGACTTAAGAGAATGTCTATTAATCCAGCTGAAGAAAAAGTCGAATACAGCAGATATCCGTTTGGCCTATGAAATCCTCGATCATCATTTTGATGAATTTGCAAAAAAACATTACCGAAGGTTAATTGAAAAATTAGAAATTGACGAGGAATATTTAAAAGGAGCTATTGAGGTAATAAGTCGCTTAAATCCTAAGCCTGGAGGTTCTTCAAGCAACAATCAAAAATCAGTACAAGCCGTAATTCCAGATTTTACCTTGAGTATTGAAGAAGGAGAATTGGAACTGTCCCTAAATTCTAGAAATGCTCCAGAACTTAATGTGAGTAGGGAGTATAAGGACATGCTGGAAACCTATAAAACCACCCAAGAAAAGAATAAAGCGCAAAAGGATGCCGTGGTTTTTGTAAAGCAAAAATTGGATAGTGCCAAATGGTTTATCGATGCCATTCGCCAAAGACAACAAACTCTTTTAATTACGATGTCTTCCATTATGAATTTTCAAAGGGAGTATTTTTTAACTGGTGATCAAAGAAAATTGAGACCCATGATTTTAAAAAATATTGCAGAAGAAATTGGGATGGATATTTCCACCGTTTCAAGGGTGGCAAGTAATAAATACATTCAAACTCCTTATGGTACCTTTTTAATTAAAGAGTTTTTCTCCGAGTCAATGACCAATGACGCTGGTGAGGAAGTTTCTACCAAAGAGATTAAAAAAATTCTTGAGGATAGCGTTGGTGAGGAGAATAAAAGAAAGCCACTTACCGATGAAAGATTGGCCCAGCTATTAAAAGAAAAGGGCTACCCAATTGCCAGAAGAACCGTTGCCAAATACCGCGAGCAACTTGATATTCCTGTGGCTCGATTGAGAAAGGAGCTGTAATGAGTCAGCAACTGGCCAAAGTATTATCCTATCTATTCCATCCGGTAATTTACCCTGTGTTAGGACTTTTGATTATTCTTAATGTTGGGCCCTTTTATGTGCCTCCACAAATTATAAATCTTTCCTTGGCCTTTGTTTTTACAGGTACTTATATCATTCCGCTTTTGGTAAGTTTTTTAATGCTGAGGTTGAAAATTGTGGCAAGTTTGGAAATGAAGGAGGCCAAAGACAGAAGGTGGCCCTATTTGATCGGCTGCATAAGTTTTTACTTTACCGCTGCGGCATTGGAGAAAATAGGCTTGTCCAATGATGTTTACTTATATATTCAGGCCAGTGCGATTGTAATTTTGCTGCATTTTAGCATGCTAAAGTTTTGGAAACCCAGTGCTCACCTCGGTGCAATTGGTGGTTTTACTGGATTGTTAATGGCCATTTCCTTAAAATATTTCATTGGACTTTTACCCTTAATTGCGCTTTGCATTTTGGTTGCAGGATTTTTGGCCACGGCACGCCTTAAACTAAAAGCCCATAGCCCAGGTGAATTAGTCTTTGGGTATTTTTCCGGTTTATTAATCGTAGGATTAGTGGTTTATTCTCTTTAATTAGAATATAAAAGAAATCCCAACAGAAACAGGGGTAATTCCTGTAACCGCCTCATTACTACCATTTATTAAACTGCCCTTGGTGAATAATTCGCTTAAACTATGATAGGAATAAAGGTTAAACCATCCATAGCCAATACGGGTATAGGCTCCAAATCGGTAGGCATTCAGTTGACCTAAATTTTCGAATCTTACAATGGCATTTTGCGTTCTTAATCGAGATGAGCTACTCACTCTGGCGCCGGCCTTGGCACCAATATAGAATCTGAAAAATTTTCCTTTTGCGTTTGGCAATGTTCTAAATCGCAGCTCAAAAATAGCATCGATAAAATCCGTTCTTAGTTTATTGCTTTCAATGCTGTCCGAACCTAAAACTTGAAAAATTTCGTCGCCATTGGATAAGTCCGTAGAAACATAAAGATTACTGTAATAGGATTGTACAGAATAATCAACTCCTCCAGCGATAGCAAAGTTTCCTTTTCCAAAACTTTTTTCTTTCAAAAAGGAAAAGGTATGTCCATTTGGAATAAAATCTTGACTTATTCCTTTTGGGGCATTCAACATAAAATCATAAGTGTAGTCGTAGAAAAACCAGTCTTCCGTTTTAGGTTTTATTTGGGCAAAAGAGCTTACAAAGATTAGGCTAAGGAATATACTAAAGGATAATTTCACCATCATTTTTAATTTAGGCTTGAAATTTACAAAAGGATTGAAGACTTGGGTACTAGTTGGAAATAAGTTTTTCCATATTCAAATCCACATCAAAAACCTCTTCGAAATAATATTTTGCTTTTTGTTTAATTTCGTTCATGTCAATTTTTCTACCCAATTCCTTTTCCATGGAGGTAACCCCTTTATCGCTTATCCCACACGGAACAATATTGGTAAAATAGCCCAAATCGCTGTTTACATTAAAAGCCCAGCCGTGCATGGTTACCCATCTGCTTGCTCTTACACCTAGTGCCAAAATTTTTCGGGCTTTATCTGTTCCTACATCCAACCACACTCCCGTTTCCCCTGGGGATCTTTCCCCAATAAGGTTGTAATCGGCCATTACTTTAATAAAAACCTCCTCCAAAAATCGCAGGTATTTATGGATATCAGAAAAAAAATGGTCGAGGTCTAAAATTGGGTAACCTACTAATTGTCCTGGACCATGATAGGTAATATCACCGCCTCTATTAATTTTATAATAGGTAGCCCCCGCTTCCTTTAGTTTATCGGCATTGATAAGTAAGTGTTCTTCCTTCCCACTTTTACCAAGGGTATATACGTGAGGGTGCTCACAAAACAGCAAATAGTTTTGGGTAGTTATCTTTTTTTC
This sequence comes from uncultured Cryomorphaceae bacterium, assembly GCA_937129395.1. Taxonomy (GTDB): domain Bacteria; phylum Bacteroidota; class Bacteroidia; order Flavobacteriales; family Schleiferiaceae; genus CAKZNE01. Next base: position 6,065 of record CAKZNE010000179.1, read on the forward strand.
GCCTTCTTCAAGTTTTCGATTGGCGAATTTGTTTTGGATAGTTTGGTTGAAAAGAACCTCCTGATAATCCCAAGCTTTCTTGTAATCTATAATTCCAAGATCTCTAAAAATTACAGGAACAGTGGCCATTAAAGAGGGAGTTTGGCCAATTCCGATTTTAATAAATCGATGGATTTAATATCCATAATATCTACTTTATTCATTTCGGATAAAAAGTAGCTAACCCAATCTCCAAAATGAACCAAATACAATGTTTTTTCGATTTTACTTTCCCCTAAGCTCCATACATCATGTAGCTGATCGGTTTTTTGAGAAATAATCCCTTTAATGATTTCAATTCTTTTTTGATTTCTGTCAAAATCATTTTTGTTTCTTAAGAAAACAGGAACAAACGCTTGGGTTCCTCCTTCCCATCCAACCAATTCATTATGGTTCATTTCTGGTATTTCAGCTTCCCAAGCCAACATTTTGGCATTCTCATTTAGTTGCTGTCTCCATCTGGAGGCAATTCCTAAATTTCCACTAACGGCGTATAAAATCGCAGTTTTGGAATATAGTCCTTCAGCTAATTTTTGTGCATTTACTAAAACTTCAGCTTCGGTTTGGTCGAGTAATTCATGGGCACTTTTTAAATTCTCCTTTACTTTAATATCGGCTAAACCATAAAATTCAAAATAACGACATAAGAAGGAAAAGGAATAAGCGAACATACTTCTGGGGGCAAAGCCACCTTTCATGCTTATAACATTATAGTTAGTTTCTTGAGCTATCTCCAACAACTGACCACCACTAGAAATACAGGCAATTTGAGCACCTTTAGATTGTGCAGCCTTTGTTGCCATTAAAGTTTCTTCCGTATTTCCGCTATAGGAACAAGCAATAAAAAGCGTTCTTTCATTTACAAAAGCAGGAATCCCATAATCCTTATTTACAACAACTGGAACTCTGCAAATAGGTCTTACCATTTCGGCTACAATAGTTCCTCCAATACCTGATCCACCAAGTCCACTTATAACAACATTGTCGATGGGTCCACTTGCGGGGGTAAATTTGGTTTCGGATATAATCTCTATAGATTCCTTAATGTGACTACTGAAATTAGCGATAAGGTTTTTCATGCAAAGGGTATGGATTGGAATAAATTCAAAACTACGTTCAAAAATAGAAACCCAAAGGATATTTCGTCGAAATTTTCTTACAAGTCAGGGTTTTCTTTGGTGCCAAATACTGTTTTTTGGAAAAGAAGCAACAATCCAACCCCCACAGAAATGGATGCGTCAGCTAAATTGAAAATAGGTCTGAAGAAAATAAAATAATCCCCACCCAACCATTCTGGAAGGTTTCCTTTGATTAATGGGAAGTAAAACATGTCTACAACATTTCCGAATAGAAAGCCGTCATAGCCGCCAGCTTCTGGTAAAAATTCGGCCACATGATTGTAATTGCTTTCGCTAAATATTAGTCCGTAAAATGCAGAATCTATCATATTACCCAAGGCTCCTGCAAAAATTAAAGAAACACAGGTTATGGAAATGGCTTTTGCTTTTGCTTTAATCAATCTTTTGAGCCAAATAAAAATTCCAACTATGGTGGCAATCCTAAAAATCGAAAGAATCAGTTTTCCCCAATTTTCCCCAAATTCATAACCGAAAGCCATTCCACGGTTTTCAATAAAATGAATTATGGCCCAATCGGCAAACTTATATTCTTCCCCAATAAGCATATTGGTTTTAATCCAGATTTTCAAAATCTGATCAACCAATAAAATCAGGCTGATAATAACTACGGCTCTCTTCAAATCGGATTATTGTCTATTCTTGGCCTCTATACTAAGTGTTGCATGTGGCACTAATTTTAAGCGTTCCTTGCTTATCAATTTACCCGTAACTCTACAAATTCCGTAGGTCTTGTTTTCTATTCTAACCAATGCGTTTTTAAGGTCACGAATAAATTTTTCTTGCCTTACCGCTAATTGACTATTTGCTTCCTTGCTCATCACATCACTTCCTTCCTCAAAAGCCTTAAAAGTAGGAGAGGTATCGTCGGTTCCATTATTTCGGTCGTTGGCAAAGGTTTCTTTTAACAGGGAAAGGTCATGCTCCGCTTGTTTCATTTTTTCAGCAATTATATTTCTGAATTCTTCAAGGTCTTTGTCGGCATATCTTTCGCTTGCTTCTAGCATGATAATCAGTATTTTATATAATAATTAGTTTCTACGTTTTTTTTAAGGAGCTCAAAGATAGAAATAATGTCTATTCCTTCTTCCTTATATTTTATTCAATGCAATTCGAGTTTCAATTTCATCAAAGCTTACTTCCAATCCTTCTTCAAGGTTTTCTACCATTTCTAGTTTTTCCGCAAGCGTTTCGCTGGTGATATAATCTTTGTTCGCAGTAATAGCCAGTTCTAAGGCTTCGTTTTTTTGAACTTCCAAACGAATTCGGTCGGTAACTTCTAGACCAGAATCCTTCCTTAGATTTTGAATTCGGTTCACCAATTCTCTTGCAATGCCTTCATAACGAAGTGCCTCATCAATTGTTATATCCAAAGCCACTGTTGTTCCAGCTTCACTCATCACTAACCAACCTGGGATGTCTTCCGTATGGATTTCAACATCTTCCAAACCAATGCGATGAGCATTGCCATCCAAAATAATTTCAAACCCACCATTGGCTTCAATTTCTTGAATGGCCTCTTGGTTCATTGAATTTATCGCAGCGGCAGCTAGCTTCATTTGTTTGCCGAATTTTGGTCCTAACTTTTTAAAGTCTGGCTTAACCTTTTTCACAACAATATCCGATGCATCTCGCATTACTTCAAGCTCCTTTACATTCACCTCCGAAAGAACAATATCTCGGATGCTCTCTATAATTTCAGCACTATGATCGTTTAAAGCTGGGACCATAATTTTTTGTAGTGGCTGGCGCACTTTAATTTTCTCTTTTTTACGAAGTGCGAAAACCATAGAACTTAAGCGCTGTGCTATGTCCATCCTTTCATTTAAAGTTTCATCAATCAGATCCAATTGAGCATCTTTCAAATAGCTTAAATGCACAGATTCTTCCCTTTGGTTTTCTGGACAAGTAGATTTTAGATTCACAAAAAGCCAATCTGAAAAGAAAGGGGCGATGGGACTCATTAATTGGCTTACTTTAACCAAACATTCGTAAAGGGTTTCGTAGGCCATTTGTTTGTCCAAACTCATTTCGCCTTTCCAAAAACGCC
>CAKZNE010000180.1 GCA_937129395.1 uncultured Cryomorphaceae bacterium
GGAGGGAAAGAATGGTTGCCAGGAGGAGAAGGTAGCTTCGGTTTAAATGCTTTTATAATTTCAAATTCCATCCCCTTATTTATTATCTCCACTTCTATTATTTCAACAAAAGTTGAGGTCTTAACATAAAATTACATACCCCTTTCATCCTTAAATGGATTTAATGTTTGTAATTTTGTCCGATCAAATGAAAGGGAGCAGAAAAACAATTAAGCAATTAAGTTCCAAAAGAGTAATTGAATATCTCTTGGGCTACGGCATGGTTTTTCTTTTTAGTTTTTTACTATTAGGTAAAAGTCTAATCCCATTTTTTGGCGAAGGATTAGCGGAAAACCAATCTGGGTTTTTGAATTATTCCCAATCCTTAGTTCATAAAAAAACTGCTCATTTACCTTTTGAAAATCCTATTGCCCCAGAAAAAAGCGGCGAAGAAATTGATGAATTGGAAGTTTCAGATAACTCCAACGACTCCCAATCTGGTCCATCTTTTTTCCTTGATGCTAAACTCGCATTTAGTAAATATTTAGTCAAAAATACAGCTACAAGCTTCGTTTATCGCAAGGGGAGCTTTCCTTCAATTTCTCTCTACATCCTTTACCAGTGTTGGAAAGGTTTTTTAATCTGATTTATTATTTCTGTTAAAGTCAACCCTAAATTCTGGCTTTAAGCTTTTCATTTCCTACACACTTTACAGGAAATGGCAATCAATAATTTAATTTCAGTTTAAAAATCACATCTTAAATGAGATCATTTAATTTTCTCATCTGTATTGCTGCCCTTTATATTTCAGGATGCAAACATGATGAACAAGTACAACCTGCAGAAGCAAAATATACCGTTACCAACCCAATCCTAAAAGACACCCTAGTTTACCACGAATACGTTTCTCAAATTCATTCCATTCAACATATTGAACTTAGAACCTTAGAAAGGGGTTTTTTACAAAAAATTTATGTGGATGAAGGCCAGTCTGTAAAAGAAGGGCAAATACTTTTTCAAATTTTACCCATCCTTAATGAAGCTGAAGTGCAAAAGGCAAGAGCGGAATTAAGCTTTGCCAAAATTGAATACAAAAACACCAAAAACCTTTCGGATCAAAAGGTCGTTTCAATTAACGAATTGGCTCTTTCAGAAGCCAACCTCAACAAAGCAAAAGCGGAATTATCATTAGCCGAGGCCCATCTAAAATTCACCGAAATCCGGGCCCCTTTTGATGGAATTATTGGTCGTTTTAATGATGTTCGGTTAGGCAGTTTAGTGGATGAGGGTGAATTGCTAACTACTCTTTCCGACAATAGTAAAATGTGGGTCTACTTCAACCTTCCTGAGGCCGAATACTTGAATTATATAACCGGACCAAATGCAGGAAATCATCTCCCAGTAAAGCTCCAATTGGCAAATCATTCTGTTTTTGCCCAGGAAGGAATTATTGAGACCATTGAAGCTGATTTCAATAATGAAACAGGAAACATCGCCTTTAGAGCTACCTTTTTAAACCCAAAAGGGATTTTAAGAAATGGTCAAACAGGAAATATTTTAATGCCAATCCCCCATCCAAACGCTTTAATGATTCCTCAAAAAGCCACTTTTGAAATCCTAAATAAAAAATACGTTTATGTAGTGGACAAAGACGACGTTATTCAATCCAGGGAAATTAAAATTAAATCCGAATTACAGCATATATATGAGTTAGAGACAGGCCTAAATGAAAATGATCGAATTTTAATTGAAGGCATTAGAAAAGTGAAAAACGGTGAAACCATTGATCCTCAATTTAAAGGTCAAAGGCGTTTATGGGCTGAGTTAAACCAGCTTTTTGCTGAATAAGTAGAATCGTAAAATCACTAAAAATGTTTACTAAATTTATTAAAAGGCCAGTCCTGGCAATATCGCTTTCTGTGGCTCTTGTTTTCCTAGGAATATTGGCCATTTTCACCAGACCAATTTCCCAATTTCCAGAAATAGCGCCACCAAGGGTACATATTTTTATAGCCTTTCCAGGAGCAAGTTCTCAAGTTTTGGTTGAGTCAACATTAATACCCTTAGAAAGAGCCATTAACGGAGTTCAAGGCATGCAGTATATAACTTCCGATGCCACCAGCGCAGGAGAAGCCACTTTACAAATTGTATTTGAACCAGGAACAGATCCCAATTCTGCGGTGGTAAATGTTAAAACTCGAGTGGATGCAATCATGAATAACCTTCCTCCACT
>CAKZNE010000181.1 GCA_937129395.1 uncultured Cryomorphaceae bacterium
AAATTATTTCCTCCCTTTTTATTACAATGTCTTCATCTTTACCAAGGCTAATTTGCAAAGTATCACCGGCGGCCTCTACGTTGAGGTAGGTTTCTCCCATATAGGTTCCTTCATAATAAATACCAGCACTACCATTTCTTAAACTAAGCTTTTCCCAATCGGTTAAAGAAGCGGTTAAGTAAGCATGCTCCTCCATTTTAGGAACCGCTTGGTAAAGGTAATCCGCATCTAAAGAAAAGGATTGAAGATCTACTACATAATCACTTCCGTCTGATGGTATATCGTAAGGTTCGCTAACGGTAAAATTGAATGTTGTTGGGTTGCGGGTCATTTTAGCTTGTTGGCTTTTTTGATATTCCCCATTTGAAACACCTGGTAAAGTCCTTAAGTTACCAATTACACCACCTGATGCATCTCCATATTGTGCAGGTATTCCACTGGATTGAACGGAGCTGCTTTTGCTTTTATTTATTAGAGGGGCTTCATATTTCAAAACCACCGCTTCAAGTTCCTCGGTGCTTTCTACTAAGGCAATCCTATAATGCCTCAGCTTTGGATTAAGGTATGTTACTTTTGGATTGTAACCAGCAAAACTAGTTTCAAGTGTTTGAGCGGGTGTTTTTAAATTTATTTTAAATTGTCCATCAAAATTGGCGGAAGTCGAAGCTATGATTTCACCCAAACTATTTTTTGCAACAATACTTGCTATTGGAATGGATTCTTGATGTTTAGGGTCAATTACTAGGCCCGAAACTGTTCCTGTTATTCCCGGGGAAGAAACATTTTTACTTCGTCCTGTTATGGAATATCGTTGGTTGGTGAAATTCAAAAACCAAGGATTTAATAATTGAATTTGCCCATCTTTGGAAGGATCACCAGTGCTTAAACTAATCTTTATATTTTCCCAATCTTCTCCTGTGTTTTGGATCACTTTGGCTTTGTAAATTAACTCCAAGGGACTGTCTGTGTTTTTTACTTTTAAATCGTAATAGGGTCTCCAAGAAGCTTGGCTTACTGTATAGCTTAAATCCAAATCTGCCTTCATTGCCGCATCAGAATTAAAAACAATTACCACTTCACCAGACTTTGTAGAAGATTGATTTCTATATTTTTCCAATTGAATGATTATCTTTTGTTTCTCCACGTTTAAGGTTTCTAATTCCCTATCAATGGCTTGCATTTTTTGGTCTAATTCCAGCTGACGAGTACGCAATAGGTTCACCCCTTTTTCCAATTCTAGAACGCTAACCCCGTTTTCTGAACCACCGAAATTTGTGTTTTTTACCAGAATCTGTTTTTCTTGATAATAAACCATGGTGTTGGATTCTAAAGTTTCGGATTTATAGCCCAATTGCTTTAATCTCTTTTGCAGGGCTTTTATTTTGGTAGAATCTTTTGCGCTTTCATCCTTATAAGCCACTTGGTGGTTTATGGAAAAAACGGTTACAGGAGCATTGGTATTAAACTGAATTGATTTTTGATCTAAGCTTAAAGGAAGTCCGGTAAAATGAATCGTATTTCTACCAGCAATTAAACTTGCTTTGGCAGAACGTTTTACTTGAGCTCCATTTAGAAAAACGGTTACACTTTCAATTTTGGATTTTACCTCGGTTTTTTTCTGTCCAAAGCTTAGGCTAGAAAGGAGGACAAAAAAGCTGATTATATATAATTTCATAATTTGTTTTTAGGTTTGGAAATACAAGGTGTTTCAAATGAAAGATCATCTAAAACCAGTCTCGGATTTTTAATAGAGGTTTATGATTTTGTTTTTTGGATAAGCCACTCTATACTTAAGATCCAGTTCTTTTTCTTCGCTTGGGTTTAAGTCAATTTCCCATTTTATCAGTTTGGACTCACCATCAACTTTCCCGCTGCTTTCCTCAATTTCCTTAACCTTAATATCATCATTGGCAGAGATAGGATATTGGTCCGTAATGGAAAGCTTGATTTTGTTTTGTTTATTATTTCGGATGGTGATTCTATAATGGAATGTTTCCTCTTTATTTCCGCTAACGAGTTTTACATCTTCTTTGGAAATTATTTCTTCTCTTTTTATTACAATGTCTTCGTCTTTACCAAGACTAATTTGCAAAGTATCACCAGCGGCCTCCACATTGAGGTAGGTTTCTCCCATATAGGTTCCTTCATAATAAATACCGGCACTACCATTTCTTAAACTAAGCTTTTCCCAATCGGTTATGGAGGCTGTTAAATAAGCATGCTCCTCCATTTTAGGAACCGCTTGGTAGAGGTAATCCGCATCTAAAGAAAAGGATTGAAGTTCTACAACATAATCACTTCCGTCTGAGGGTATATCGTAAGGTTCGCTAACGGTGAAATTAAATGTTGTTGGGTTTCGGGTCATTTTGGCTATTTGTACTTTGCTTTTGTAAGAAACTGGTGTTCTTCCGAAAGTTTGTGTGTTTCCAGAGTACATATTGGAAATTGATGAAGATGACATTGAGGGAGTTGCCCTGGCCGCCATACTAACAATATCTTCTGATTGAGTACTTTCCATATCATATTCAACAACGATCTCCTCAAGAGCCTCGTTAATCTCATTCATTTGGATACGGTAATTGCTTAGTTGAGCATTTAAATAGCGAGTTTGTTTGCTATAGCCCAAAAAGCTAATTTCTATAAGCTGGCAAGGTCGAGTGAGGTTGAGTTCAAATTTTCCATCAAAATTGGCGGTGGTTCCCCTAACAATTTCGCCAAGGTTGTTTTTGGCAATAATATTGGCATAAGGGATGGATTCTTGTGTAGCCGCATCGGTAACAATTCCACTTACTTTTCCGGTAATCCCTGGAGAGGAAATGTTGGTTGTTTTTCCTACAGAAGAATAACGTTGGTTGGTAAAGTTTAAAAACCAAGGAGATAAGTTTTGGATTTGCCCATCTTTAGAAGGGTCGCCAGTACTTAAACTTATCTTTATATTTTTCCAGTCCTCACCAGTGTTTTGTACCACTTTAGCTTTGTAAATTAATTCCAAAGGACTGTCGGTGTTTTTTACTTTTAAATCGTAGTAGGGTCTCCAAGATGCTTGTTTTACTGTATAGGTTAAATCCAAATTTGCTTTCATGGCGGCATCAGAATTAAAAACAATTATTACCTCACCAGATTTTGTAGAGGATTGGTTTCTATATTTCTCCAATTGAATAATTATTTTTTGCCTTTCTAAATTCAAGGCCTCCGTTTCCTGATCTATGGATTGTAGCTTTTTATTGAGTTCCAATTGTCGTGCACGAAGAAGATTTACACCTTTTTCCAATTCCAGAACGCTAACCCCACTTTTGCTTCCTCCAAAGCTTGTGTTCTTCACTAAAATTTGTTTTTCTTGATGGTATACTTTGTAGGTAGACTCTAAGGTTTCGGCTTTATAGCCCAATTCTTTTAATTTTTGTTGAAGAGCTTTAACCTTAGTAGAGTCTTTGGCACTTTCATCCTTATAAGCGACTTGGTGATTAATAGAAAAAACAGTAACAGGAGCGTTGGTATTAAACTGAATTGATTTTTGATCTAGGCTTAAAGGAAGTCCAGTAAAATGGATGGTATTTCTTCCCGCAATTAAGGTGGCTTTTGCCGATCTTTTTACTTGTGCCCCATTGAGAAATACGGTAACACTTTCAATTTTGGATTCTACTTCGGTTTTTTTCTGTGCAAAGCTAAAGCTCGACAAAAGGATAAGCAGTGCTAGTAGGCTTGGTTTCATACTTTTCTTTTTTTATTGGATGGAAATATTGCTTTACGGTTGCCCCAAAACAAAAAATTTCTGGATAAAAATGAAGATTTATCAGAGAATAAAAGGAAGTTCCGGGAATTTAGATTCACAATATTATGAACATTTAATTTCCAAGGAAGCAAATAGAAGGCCAGAAAATATGGATAACTAAGGACTAGACTATGCGGCTATTTTTTTGGCTAGGGGCTTGTTTCCAACCTTCCAAAGAATCACTAAAAGACCTAAAATTAAAAGCTGGGAAATTAAACTTTGCCAAGTGGGATACATTCCCAAAAGATCTATTCGGAAATTGAATGGGGTACTGCTTACTCCTATTTTTCCAGCCTCCTGTAAAGCATGGATTCCTTTTCCGCTTAATACAACCGCCAATATCGCCATGATATAGGCCGAATATTTAAAAAGTTGAGTAACAGGGAGTTTTTTAGAGTATTTTAAAACTAAAACAGCCAAAACAGCCAAGAGAACAAAGGCCACCAAAATTCCTGAAATAAAGGCGCCGCTGTGTTCACTTCCCGCTTCAGAACTTAATGCAGAAAGGAAAAGAACAGATTCAAATGCTTCTCTAAATACAACAACAAAGGACAAGAAGGCTAAACCAAATAAGCTTTCTCGACTTGTTATCTTTTCAATTTTATTTTTAACAAAAGCTTGCCACTTACTAGCCTCTGCCTTACTGTGCATCCAGAAACCGACATAAACTAAAATACCCACGGCAAAAAGGGCAATTAATCCCTCCATTATTTCTCGTTGTGCACCAGAGAATGAAAATAAACGCCCAGCTCCCCACCACATTAAAAAACCGGAAGCAATTGCAGCGAGCCAACCAATATGGATGAACTTGGCCGCTTTAGGGAGTTTTAAGTTTCTAATAATTCCGAGTATGGTGATGATTACTAGAAAAGCCTCTAAGCCTTCTCGTAGTATAATTGTGGAAGAAAGGGTAAAAGTAAGCCAAGAGGAAAAAGTTTGATTGTCTATTATTTCCTGGGCCTTTGCTAAAACAACTTTACTTTCTTGGGCAAGTAGGCGAACAGTTTCCACTTCTTTTTCAGCCTCAATTGCCGCTCTCATTTTGGTAAGTTGCCCTTCTAATTCCGAGACAAAACTTGCGTCATTGGCTCTAATTTGCATTTCTATAGGTTCCACACCATCCAAATAAGCACTTAAAGCAAGGGCTCTAGCTTTTTCTTTGTTTCCCTGGCTATAGGCCTTTTCCGAAGCAATAATATTGGACATTGCCAATTGAATAAAATCTACAGAAGCTAATTTGGCGCCTTTTTTAGGATTTAATCGAAGCGCAGAAATAACGGATTGTACATTTTCCTTTGGGTCAATAATGGATTTGAGATCCGTATTGTTTTTGGTGGCCAATAATTCTAAATCTACTTTTTGATTGGCCTTGAAATTTGTTTTCAAAACCTCATTTTGCTTCCTAGAAAGAGCAATAATATAAAAGGCCAAATCCCAAATTTCATCCTCCTTTAATTCTGTAAAAGCGCGCATTCCAGTATTGGAAACACCCAGTTTAATGGTGTTATAAGCCTGAAAAGGAGATAGGCCATTGGCTTTGTCCTCGTCGTGAAAATTTGTTGGGCTTGGGTCTAGCCCTACGGATATAGCACCATCTCCCTTGCCTTCTACGCCGTGGCAGGATTGACATTGTTGAATATAAAGTGCTTTTGCATTTTTTAAAGAAGGCCATTTTTCGGGGGCAACAGAAAGCTTGTGAAAATCAATTAATCCTGTTTTTATGCTTTGTGCCAATTTTGAAACCTGAGAAACAGAAGCTTTGGAGTCTATTAATAATTTTAATGATTGAATAGCCTCTTGAATTTTAGAAGGTTCTTTTTTCGCTAGCTTTTCGACGGTAGAGGCAAACTCCCGCATTTCACCAAATTCCCCTTCATTAATAATGGTATTGGCTTTTACAGCCATGGAATAGTCCACTGATATATAGTCCAAAAGGTGCACCATCATTCGAGCATCTGCACTTTCGGCTTTTGCTGTATTGGCAGTAAGAAATACCGAAAAGAGGAGAATAAAATATAGGAAAAGCTTGGAATTTTTCAAGTCAACTTATTTAGACCAATTAAAAATAATGGCAAATATAATAGATAATGTCTTTTAACAAAGGGTTTTTTAAATTCTAATAAGGAAATTAAAAAGACTTAAAAAGGCAAAGAGGAAGAGGTAAATTTGATGAAGGTTTTGGAGCAATAAAAAAGCCCAATCGTTTAAGATTGAGCTTTTTGTTGAGGTTCCGAGCGGATTCGAACCGCTGTAGATGGTTTTGCAGACCACTGCCTAGCCGCTCGGCCACGGAACCATTAAGGGCGGCAAATATAAGGATTATCTTGTCCCTAGCAATTATCTTTTTCGTTTCATTACAATTGTCACCTTTTCCACATTCCCATTTATAGGAGGAATTGTTTTAGAAAGCTCCACTTCTGCTTTTCTAATTGCCCAATGTTCTTTTAAAAGTCTAGATAAAATTCTATCTGTAACATGTTCGATTAACTCGGCGCGAATTGCCATTTCCTCCTCTACAATTTGGTTAATAGCTACATAGTCTACCGTGTCTTTTAATTTATCGCTTTTGGAAGCTTGGCTTAAATCTGTCCAAACCGTAACATGAACCAAATAATCCGCTCCAATTTTTGCCTCTTCCGGTAAACAACCATGATAGCCATAGAGTTTTATTCCTTCAACCTTAATTTTATTCATTAAACAGGAAGTTTGTCCAAAGCAATTTGCATACGTTCTAATGTTTCCTTTTTACCTAGAATAGAACAAATTTCAAACATGGATGGTCCCATTCCTTTTCCGGTTACTGCTAGTCGAAAACCAGGACCCACTTTTCCAAAACCAAGTTCATTCTCTTCCAAATAGGTTTTGAATATAGTTTCTAAATTTTCGATCCCAAAATCATCAGTAGCACCGAAAAGTGTCTGAAGCTTTTCTACATGTAAGCGGGAGTCTACATTCCATTTTTTCTTCAATGTTTTTGCGTCATATTCCTCTGGTCTTTTAAAGAAATAGTCACCTTCCTCAAGCATATCTTTTATAAAATAGGCCCTTTCTTTCATCAGGTTTGCAACCCTTGCTAAAAAGGAAGCATCAAGGTTTTCATAACCAGCAGCGGCAGCTTCCTTTCCTAATAAATCACTTAATTCTGCATCCGTTTTTGCTCTAAGGTATTGTTGATTATACCATTTTGTTTTATCGTGATCGTATTTGGCACCAGCCTTATTTACGCGTTCTAAACTAAAAGATTCAATCAATTCATCCATGGAAAAAATCTCTTGTTCCGTACCTGGATTCCAACCTAAAAAAGCCAGCATGTTTACAAAAGCTTCTGAAAAGAAACCTTTTTGTTTATATCCTGAGGAGCTTTCTCCATCTTCTGGATTAGTCCATTGCAATGGGAAAACAGGAAAACCTAAACGATCTCCGTCTCTTTTGCTCAATTTACCATTTCCATCTGGCTTTAATAATAATGGAAGGTGGGCAAACTGTGGCCTGCTTTCTTCCCAACCAAAATATCTATAAAGTAAAATATGAAGAGGAGCCGAGGGCAACCATTCTTCACCTCTAATCACATGACTGATATTCATCAAATGATCATCTACAATATTTGCTAAATGATAGGTTGGCATTCCGTCTGATTTGAAAAGCACCTTATCATCAATATTATTGGTATTTACAGAAACCCAACCGCGAATGATATCTTCAAATTTTACCTCTTCGTTTCTAGGAAGCTTAATACGGATTACATAGGCTTCACCATCCGCAATTCGTTTGTTTACTTCTTCCTCAGAAAGAGTGAGGGAGTTTTTCATATGACTACGGGTCACATTATTATATTGCCAGTTAGCGGTACCTGCTTTTTTAGCAAGTTCCCTCATTTTTGTTAATTCTTCAGAAGTATCAAAAGCATAATAAGCATGTCCACTTTCTACCAATTGATCCGCATACTGACGGTACATTGGTTTTCTTTCGGATTGTTTATATGGGCCAAATTCACCACCATATCCCTGACCTTCGTCGGGAACCATGCCACACCATTCCAAAGATTCTCGTATATAGTCTTCAGCACCAGGTACAAAACGAGTTTGGTCGGTATCTTCAATTCTTAAAATGAAATCACCACCTAACTTCTTGGCAAACAAATAGTTGTAAAGGGCTGTTCTAACACCACCCATGTGTAAGGGGCCTGTTGGACTAGGCGCAAAACGAACACGAACTTTTCTATCACTCATTTCTATCACATATTTGAGGCGGCAAAGATAATTATCTTGTTAGGCTTTGTACCTTTGAGAGAAGCAATTGCCAATTATTTTTTGCGTTAGCCATTGGTAAGAACAACGAAACGAACATGATTCAAGGAGAATTAAAACAAAAACTGGATAAATTCATCCAGAAATATTATCTAAATAAGTTGCTGAGAGGAAGTATCTATTTCCTTGGTTTTGGGCTGCTGTACTTTTTCTTGATTAGCCTTTTTGAATACTTTGGACATTTTAATCAGAATGTAAGACTTGTATTACTTGTTGCTCTAGTTGGAGGATTAGGTGCTAATCTGGTTTTTAATATTCTGGTCCCTCTAGGTGGTTTGTTGCGTTTGGGAAGGCATTTATCTTATGAAAATGCAGCTAAACTAATTGGAAAGTTTTTTCCAGAAATTGATGATAAAATTGTGAACACTCTCGAGCTTGGAAATATTTCTGAAGGAGAGAGTTCTTTGGTAAATGCGAGTATCGAACAAAAAATTTCCTCCTTTCGTCCTTTGATATTTTCCAATGCGGTTAATTTTAAGGAAAGTTTAAAGTATTGGCCAGTTCTCGTTGTACCAATGGTAATTTTTGCTTTTGTTGGCTTGAGTGGAAATTGGAAATTAATAGCTGAAAGTAGCAATAGGATTGTATCCTTCAATGAGGATTTTATCCCAGAAGCTCCTTTTCGATTTGTTATTCTTAATGAAAACCTTGACGCAGAAGAAGGCGAAAATTATACAGTTGAAGTTGCATTCGAAGGAAATATAATTCCAGAAAGCGCTGAGTTTTTAACGGAAAAAATCAATGGTCGTCTAACCAGGAATGCAGAAGGAATATTTAGTTATTCCATTGAAGGAATTAAAGAAAATCAAAAATTTAGAATTCGTGCAAATGGGTTTTCAAGTGAGGAGTTTGAAATCTTAGTTATTCCGGTGCCAAAAATAAAAAGCTTTTTAATTGAGGTAGTCCCGCCAAAATATACTGGGCAAACTCCTTTTTTCGAATCGAAGTCGATATTGGATATCCCAGAAGGAAGCAAAGTTCATTGGGATTTAAAAACAGTTTCGGCAAATAGTGCAACGATGGTAAGTTCAGATACTAGTTACGCCTTTAAAAATGTTGGAGACGGGGTTTTTAGTTTGGATAAATTATTACTAAAAAGCTTGGAATATAAAATTGTTTCGAAAAACGACAAGGTAAAAAGAGAGAGTGGAGGGAGCAATAGAATCAATATTATCAAGGATCAATTTCCAGAAATTTCCGTGAAAGTTGATATGGATAGCCTAGTAGAAAACTTAGTTTATTATCGCGCCTTTGCCGCTGATGATTATGGATTCTCAAAGCTAAATATGACAGTAAAAAATGGGGATAAAATTCTTCTTCAAAAAAGGATTCAGCTTGCCAATACCAAAGCCGATGCTCAGGAATTGGCAGGCGTAGTTGATTTAAACGAAATATCAAATATTGAAAATAAAGTAAGCTTAAGCTTTCAGTTATGGGATAACGATGGGGTAAATGGACCGAAAATGAGTAGAAGTAAATCCTTTGACATTCGCTTGTTGGACGAAAAAGAAAGGAAACAAAAGATAGAAGAGCAATACGAAAGTTATTTTTCCAATAAAGACGAATTAAATAAAGCAAATGAGGAAATATTGGAGGAGCTTGAAAGATTGAGACAAAAGCTTATGAACCAAAAGAAGAGCTCATGGAAAGATAAGGAAAGAGTAGAGCAGCTATTGGAAAAACAAAAGGCGATTGAGAAAAAAAGGAGAGAACTAAATAAACAGAGAGAGGAATTACAAAAAAAGGACAAGGATCCGAAAACGGAGAATGAGGATTTAAAG
Organism: uncultured Cryomorphaceae bacterium; assembly: GCA_937129395.1. GTDB lineage: Bacteria > Bacteroidota > Bacteroidia > Flavobacteriales > Schleiferiaceae > CAKZNE01. Next base: position 9,861 of record CAKZNE010000181.1, read on the forward strand.
AAAAAGGAAGAACAAATCGATAAGATTAAAGAGGATCCCAAGCAAAAGGAGTTGGAAAAGTTGCTGGAAGAAGTAAGCAAGCTAATGGAGAAATTGGACCTAGAAAAGCTTACCCAGAAGATGGAAGAAATTCAAAAAGCTTCCGAAGAGAATCAACGAAAAGAAGAGAGGCTCGATGACCTAATGAAGGATCTTAAATTTAAAAGGGATGTTTTAAAAGCCGCAGAAAAACTTGAGGAATTGGCCGAAAAAATGGAGGAACTAGCCCAAAAAGAAAATGAAGAAGGAAAGGAAAACGAGGAACAGGATAAAGTAGAAAAGGAATTTGATGAAGTGAAAAAAGAGCTCGAAAAACTTGAAGAAGAAAATAAGGATTTCAAGATGGAGAACGAAGAGAAGGAAATGGAAGAATCCGCGGAGGAGGTGAAAGAGGAAATGAAAAAGTCAAGTCAGGAAATGCAAAAGTCCGAGGATAAGAAGGCGAATGAAAGTCAAAAGAAGGCAGCGGAAAAGATGCAAGAGATGAGCGAAAAGATGATGCAGTCTATGATGCAAATGGAAGGGGAAAAGTTGGAAGAGGACATGAAAACTCTAAGGCAAATATTGGAGAATCTAGAGATATTGTCCTTTGATGTGGAGACCCTTAGTGAACTGAGTAAGCAATCTCAAAAAAGTGATCCTTTGTATCGTAAGCTGTTAAGGGATCAAAAACATTTGATGGATGGGGCGAAAATAATAGAAGACAGTTTGGTGGCCTTGGGAAAAAGGGTGCCTGCAATTGAGGAAACAGTGTATGAAGAACTGAAAGCAATTAATGAGAATTTGGAATCGAGTATTGGTCATTTACAGGAAAGGCAAGGCGGTCAATCTGCAGGGAAACAACAGTTTGCTATGACTGCTGCGAATAACCTCGCTTTATTATTGGACAAAGCCTTGAGGAATATGCAGGCGCAATCCTTGAGTCAAAAGTCCGGTAGTGGTTCATGTTCCAAACCGGGTTCTGGGAAACCGAGCCCTGGAAACATGAAAAAAATGCAGAATGAGCTTGGTAAAAAAATGGGTGAAAAAATGAAAGGGAATAAGAAGGGAGAAGGAAAACCAGGAAAAGCTGAGGGGCGAAACGGGAAAGAGATTGTAGAGATGCTTAGTCGGCAAGAGCAAATTCGTGGACAGCTTGAAGAGTATAAAAAGAATATGGAAGAAGCTGGTGAAAGTGGAAACGGTGATTTAGCAAAGGCTATCGAAGAAATGAAAAAGATAGAGGAAGACTTGATGAATGACAATTTGAGTTTAGAATCTTTGGAACGCGTAAAGGAAATTGAATCCAAACTTTTGGAATTTGAAAAAGCCGAACTGGAGAGGGAGCAGGATGAAAAGCGAGAGTCTAAATCTTCTGATGATTTAGAACAGCTTTATAAAAAAGAGAGAGATGATTATTTACGAGAGAAAAGGAAAGAGTATGAAAGCATTATTTACGCACCTTTGAACTTGAAAAACTATTATCAGAAACAAAGTAATCAGTATTTGAATAGGCTTTGATTGTATTCCAAAATTTTCCTTTTACGAGGATAAAATCTCCAGAAATTATTGAGCAATGGCTATTAAAAATTGCCGGTGAACATGGGTATGTTATTCGTGAGTTGGTATATGCTTTTGTTGATAATCCCCGGATTTTAGAAATTAACCAACAGTTTTTAAAGCATGATTATTTCACCGACATAATAACTTTCGATTACGGCAAGGGCCGAAAAATTAGTGGTGAAATATTTATTAGTGTAGATCAAATAGAGATTCAAGCGAAGGAGTATGGGGTAGGTTTTGATCAAGAATTTTTGAGGGTTGTCGCTCATGGATTGCTGCATTTGATAGGTTTTGACGATAAAATGGAAGTTGACAAGGAATTGATGCGTAAGGAAGAGGATAAATGTTTAGTTTTGCACGCCCAAATTATTGGGAACTAATTGGTTAGACTTTGTTTCACGTGAAACACTAGATATATGGTACAAGATTATGATGTAATTGTTGTTGGTGGTGGTCATGCGGGTTGCGAAGCTGCTGCCGCTGCTGCGCGTTTGGGTTCAAAAACACTGTTGATTACGATGAGTCTTCAAACGATTGCCCAAATGTCGTGTAACCCCGCTATGGGAGGTGTGGCGAAAGGGCAGATTGTAAGAGAAATTGATGCGCTCGGTGGCTTGAGTGGGATTATCACTGACAAGTCCATGATTCAGTTTAGAATGCTGAACCGAAGTAAAGGACCTGCCATGTGGTCTCCTCGGGTACAAAGTGACCGAATGCGATTTGCTGAGGAATGGCGATTGGCATTGGAGGGAATCGAAGGCTTGGATTTTTATCAGGATATGGTCAATGCGCTAATTACAGAGGATGGTGTAATTAAGGGTGTGCGAACAAGTATCGGTTTGGAGTTTTTTGCCAAATCAGTGATTCTTACCAATGGAACATTTTTGAATGGCTTAATTCATATTGGGGAGAAACAATTTGGTGGTGGTAGGTCTGGTGAAAGAGCATCAACTGGTATTACAGAAGATCTGGTAAAGCTCGGTTTTGAAACAGGTAGGATGAAAACCGGAACCCCGCCAAGGGTAGACGGGCGTTCATTGGACTATAGTAAAATGGAGGAACAAGCTGGGGATGAAAATCCAGAAAAGTTTAGTTTTTCCAATTCTACGGATGTTTTAAAGAAACAAAGGAGCTGCTATATTACCTATACAAATCAAAAAGTTCACGATGTTTTAAGGGAAGGTCTTGATCAAAGTCCACTTTTTAATGGACAAATTAAAGGAACAGGGCCAAGGTATTGTCCGAGTGTTGAAGATAAAATTGATCGCTTTGCAGAGAAAAGCCGACATCAAATTTTTGTTGAGCCCGAGGGTTGGGATACTGTTGAAATTTATGTGAATGGCTTTAGTACTAGCCTACCTTATGAGATTCAAGTTAGAGCGCTTAAGTTGGTTGCTGGATTTGAGAACGTAAAGTTCTTCAGGCCGGGTTATGCTATCGAATATGATTATTTTCCACCAACGCAGTTGAAATATTCCCTAGAAACTAAATTGGTCAAGGGCTTATATTTTGCTGGGCAAATTAATGGTACTACAGGTTATGAAGAAGCGGCGTGCCAAGGCTTGATTGCTGGAATTAACGCTCACCGATCCATAAACGATTTACCTGACTTTGTACTAGGAAGGGAGCAAGCTTATATTGGTGTTTTAATTGACGACCTAATTACTAAAGGTACAGAGGAGCCTTATCGGATGTTTACGAGTAGGGCAGAGTATAGAATACTGTTGAGGCAGGATAATGCGGATCAACGGTTAACTGCAGCTGGGTTTGAATTGGGTTTGGTTGGTGAAGAACAGCTTAGTGCTCTTCATGAAAAGATGGGCAGGATTGCCGCTTTAAAGAAATGGTTGGAAAATTTCAGTGTAGAACCAGAGGTGATGAATCCTATTTTAAATAGCAAAGGTTCAAGTGATATTAGGCAAAAGGTTAAAGTAATTACAGTTTTGTCTAGGCCGCAAATTCAGTTTGAGGATTTAATGGAAATTGCTGAGGTTTCCAATTTTGTATTTGATAATGTAATACAAAAAACGGATTGGGAGCAAGTTGAAATTGCCGTGAAATACCAAGGTTATATTGATAAGGAAAAGGAAAATGCGGATAAGATGAGTCGCTTGGAGGATTTGAATATTCCGGATAATTTTGATTATACAAAACTAAAAAGTCTTAGTCATGAGGCTAAGGAGAAGCTGGGTAGAGTGAAGCCACAGTCAATTAAACAGGCCAAAAATATTAGCGGGGTTAACCCTTCTGATATAAATGTTCTCTTAGTTTATATGGGACGCTAAACATTGTTCCACGTGAAACACAAACAATAATATGGAGTTAAAAAAATGTCCCATTTGCGAAGGGACACAGTTTTCCGATGTTTTTAAAACCTCTTATTTCAGAGGAAAACCAGAAGATTTTCTTATTCAAGAATGTAATAATTGTGAACTGTGGTTCACAAATCCAAGACCAAGTGATGAGGAATTGGGAGCTTATTATGAGTCGGAGGATTATGTTAGTCATACCGATAAAAAGGAAACTTTGATTGATAAAATATATCATGTAGTTCGTTCCAAAGCCGTAAAAAGCAAAGTGAATTTAATTGGTAAATACGCAACAAAAGGAAAGCTGTTGGATTTTGGAGCCGGAACAGGATTCTTTTTAAACCAAGCCAAAACAAATGGATGGGAAGTTTTTGGAGCAGAACCTTCTCAAGTAGCAAGAAAAAATGCCAAGGAAGTTCATGGCTTGGATTTAAACAATCCTGAAAGTTTGGATTGGGAAGAACTAAAAGGAAGCCTGGATTGTATTTCCATGTGGCATGTTTTGGAACACCTTTCTGATCTAAAAGGAGACTTTAAAAAATTCAGTGACTCGCTAAAAATAGGAGGACATTTATTTATTGCGGTTCCAAATCACGAATCGTTTGATGCCAAACATTATGGAAACAAATGGGCGGCTTTGGATGTCCCTCTTCATTTATATCATTTTAAAAAGGATAATATCAAAATGCTAGCGGAAAATTTTGGTTTTGAAATGGTGGATATAAAAAATATGCCATTCGATTCCTATTATGTGAGTATGCTAAGCGAGAAAATTAAAAATGGAAAAGGAAATCTTTTTTCAGCTTTTAAAACGGGTTTTAAGAGTAATCAAAAAGCAAAAGGGCAACAAAACGCAAGTAGCTTGATTTATATCCTAAAAAAAACAAAATAAAGGGCGTAGAGCTTAAAACGGGCTTCTCTAGGACATTAGGGTAAAAAGACAGCGAAAGCGCGTGAGAAGCGGTTTTCGGAGGCGGTAAGATAAGCGTCTATAAATCAAGTCTTTACGCGTAGTTGGCGCGCTAAATTTAAGCTGATGTCCGTTAAAATCACTTTTGGGTTCCCGTTTCTTCCAATATCATAAATACCAGAATCTATAATTTGCATTATGGCCTGAGTATTCCCAAGATGGATAAATGGTGAAAACTTAGATAGCTCAAACTTTATTTCTTTGAAAGTTTCATTATCCACCTCAGCTGTTAGATAATTCAGGTTAAAACTGTCTTTAATAATGGAGCTGCAAAAAAGAAGAAAGTTTTTTTGCTTTTCACGCTCTAATTTTGACATGTCTTCCACCCAATGAATTATTTCCTTTGTATCTGCTTTAAAGCAGCTCCTCATCCAAGAGCTAAAATGAACGGCATAATCTTTATAGGCATCGGAGCGCTTTGCCTGGTTTAAGGCAGTGGCCAAATTGCCATCAGATAGCTTGGCGATAATTTTTGAAGAATTTGCTAAAACCTGTTCTTTGTCAATTAAATATTGCTCTATTTCTCTATCCGAATAACGAGGTACCAAAAACTTTTGGCATCGACTCGTAATGGTTTGAAGCATTGATTCTGTATTTTCAGAAACCAAAAGAAAGATGGTTTTTTCTGGGGGCTCCTCGAGTACTTTTAGGAGTTTGTTTGCCGAACTACCATTCATTTTTTCAGGCATCCAAATGATCATAAACTTAAAGGCGCCAGAATAAGATTTTAAGCTTAGGCTTTTCAGAATACCCGAGCTTTCGTGAACACTTATTTGTGCTTGTTTGTTTTCAATTCCCAAATGTTCCAGCCAGCGAAAAAGGCTAAAATACTTTTCGGTGTCAATTATTTCTCTCCATTCATTAATAAAATCAATGCTTTTGGGTTTGTCTCCGCTCTTTTGGGTTTTGGCAACAGGGTAAACAAAATGTAAATCCGGATAATTAAAGCTATTAAACTGCTTGCATGAGGAGCATAGTCCGCAACTATCTGAAGGATGTTTGTTGGTGCAACTTAAATATTGGGCATAGGAAATAGCAAGCATCAAAGCCCCATTGCCTTCAGGTCCATGAAAAAGTTGAGCATGGCTTACCCTCCCTTCCTGTGCGCTTTTGGTTAAGTTATTTTTTAAAACCTCATGTCCTAGTACATCTTCAAACCTCATTGTGCTGTAACTTAACTTTAGGTGATTACTTTTGCGGCCTAAATTTATTCAAAATGAAAAGTATTAGCACCATTAACTTCAATGAAAAAAGAGTTTTAGTTCGCGTTGATTTTAATGTACCACTAGATAGCGACGGCAATATTACTGACGACACTCGCATGAAAGCCTGTATACCAACGATTAAGGCAATTGTTGAGAATGGCGGTAGACCCATTTTAATGTCCCATTTGGGAAGACCAAAAGGAGAAAGAAATTTAGACCTAAGTCTTCATTATTTAACGAAACACTTGGAAGATATTACCGGATTAGAAGTGGTTTTTATGGAAGACTGTATTGGTGAGGATGTGGTAGCCGCAACAAAATCCCTTGAGAGGGGTCAAATTATGCTTTTGGAAAACCTTAGGTTTTATAATGAGGAAACTTCTGGTGACGAAGAGTTTGCTAAAAGTTTGGCCTTAAATGGAGATTTCTATGTTAATGACGCTTTTGGAACAGCCCATAGAGCCCATGCTAGCACCGCGATTATCGCAAAGCATTTTGAAGGTAATAAGGCACCAGGCCTTGTGATGTCAGCAGAGATAGAGAATGTAAATAAGGTTTTAAATGACAGAAAATCACCCGTAACGGCAATCGTTGGTGGAGCTAAAGTTTCTTCAAAAATTGATATTCTTTCAAACCTAATTCCCAAGTTGGATAATTTGATTATTGGGGGAGGAATGGCTTTTACTTTTATAAAAGCCAAAGGTGGCATGATTGGGAAAAGCTTAGTAGAGAATGATTATTTGGACACAGCGAAAGAGATATTGTTAAAAGCAAAAGAATATGATGTAAACGTTTATTTGCCTATTGACTCTGTTAATGCCGATGATTTTTCCAATGAAGCCAATATAAGTATCAGTCTGGCCAATGAAATTTCCGACGATAATATGGGATTGGATGCAGGTCCGAAAACCTTATTAGAACTTAATGACGTATTAGTTTCTTCCAAAACAATTCTTTGGAACGGCCCAATGGGTGTATTTGAATTTGACAATTTTGCCAATGGAACCGAAAGTGTTGGGAAAATGATTGTGGAAGCGACCAAAAATGGAGCTTTTAGCTTAGTTGGAGGTGGAGACTCCGTTGCAGCGGTAAAGAAGTTTAAAATTCAGGACCAAGTAAGTTATGTCTCTACAGGAGGAGGCGCTATGTTGGAATATTTAGAAGGTAAAGTTTTGCCAGGAATTAAGGCTTTACAAGAGAATTAAATAGGAATGGAAGCTTCTGGAATTTCAGGAAGATCTTGAGAGTAAACACCAATGATTTTACTCAGTTCTACGAATTGTGGATAAAGAGCAGAATTTTGGAAGCTTTCATTTTGATAAAAATCCTGACTTTCGATGATGGGATGGCTGATATGAATTAGAATTAAAAGGATTAACAAAAATTTTAAGCCTCCGAAAATCCCTCCAAGGATCCTATTCATTAATCCCAAAGCAACAAGTTTTAAAAGCTTTGTAAGCGCCTTTGCTATTAAAAGAACAACTACAGAGGTGGCAATAAATATAAGGGCATAGGAAAGAAGTTTGGTGCCGCTGCCTGCTTCATCAATATAATTGGAAAGGAAGTCGAATAAAAGGTCAGAATATTGATAAGCCAATAGAACCCCTAAGGCCAAAGAAAGTAAGGAGGCTAATTCGTTGATTAAACCCTTGTAAAGGCCCCTAGCAATTCCGAAAACGAGGGGTGTGAGTAGTATTAAATCTAATAAATTCAAACTGGCGATTTTGCCGGTGAAGATAATGAGTATGAATAATTATGCTGTCTGAAAACTTAAAAGAAAATTGGGAAAAGGTCGTGGACTGGGTTTCTCTAAGATTTGCTGAAGGGGAAAAACTGGATCTAGACTCTATCATTTTTATTATTGGCCTCCAAGAATTAGGTTGGGGTTTTAAAAAATACAAAAAGGATGAAAAGCTTAATATCATGCATATAGCTATTTGCACGGTATTAGAACCTTATGGATATTACGAATTTGAGGGTTTGGATAAAGATGGATGGCCCCATTTTAAAAAGAAGGAAAACCTACCATTTTTAAAAGCGGGAGAACAAACCGTATTAATGAAAGAAGCTATTGTAAAGTATTTCCTAGAAAATAATTTATTGGAAAATTAAATCACAACCTGGAGACTGAACATCCCAAGGCTCAATATAAACCGTTCTATGAACTGTTTCGTTTGGTTCTAGCCTAACATAAGTACATCCAATATAGCTAATTGGGTCCTTACCTCTTGTGGCTCTAACTCTAAAAACGGCATCATTATCATACTCAAAAGATATGGTTCCATCCGAATTGGTTAAACCACGGAACTTTAATTCGCTATTTACCTGAGAAGGAACGCCCACTTCAACAAAAGCATTTTGAACAACCGTGCTGTCATCAACAGTTTTTACAGTTATTACAAAGGGGTATTCGGGGTTTTGATCTACCTTTTCACATGAAACACCTAGGATTCCTAAAAGACCAAGTCCGGAAAAAAGGAGGATTAATTTACTCTTCATTTTCAATAATTTTTGATCATTTAATTGGCAACACAACCATTTTCCTCATCACCAAATGGCTTAAGGTCGATTGTTGCAGTATTTTCACCACGGTTGATTTCAGCAAAACCACAAGCTCTAAAAGAACCTTTGGCGGCCACTATTTCTACAACAGCTTTGTTATCTAATTTCAGGAAAATTTCACCTTCATCATTGGTATAAGAATAATAGTCTAGGAAGGCATTGGTTACAGGGGCATAGGTATGAACCAAAGCATTTTGAACTCGGTCTTCACCATCAACCGTAACAATTACGGTCAACTCATAAATCTGTTCATCTTTTTCACAGGCGGTAAAAAGTCCTAATCCAACAGATACTAGGAAGAGCTTGGTTAATAGTTTTTTCATTTTTTATGCTAAATAATTCACATCTTTGCAGGCCCAAATATAACAAATAACGTATTTGTTAGATATTTCGCCTTTATGAACTTGAAAATTAACGCATATCTTGAAGAATTAAAAAGCTTTAATGATTCAAATGCTCAAAAAATTGAAGAGCTTAGAATTAAATTTCTAAGTAAGAAAGGCCTTATCGCCGCACTATTTGAGGAGTTTAAAGCCATGCCCTCTCAAGAAAAAAGAGAGGTGGGAAGAAGCCTAAATGATTTAAAGAAATTCGCTTCAACAAAAATTGAAGAATTAAAGTCAACCAACCCAGTTGAAGAAGATGCTGGCGAAAAAATTGACTCTACCAGACCGGCGAACAATTATTTTCTTGGTTCAAGGCACCCCGTTAATCTTGTGAAAAATGAAATCATTGGCATTTTCGAGAAAATAGGATTCAATGTTTCAGAAGGCCCTGAGGTGGAAGATGATTGGCATAATTTTACAGCTTTAAATTTTCCGGAAGAACATCCTGCAAGAGACATGCAAGACACCTTCTTTGTTGCAAAAGATCCCGATTGGGCTTTAAGAACCCACACCAGTAGTGTACAGGTAAGGGTAATGGAAAATGATAAACCACCAATTCGCACGATTTCCCCTGGAAGAGTTTTTCGAAATGAGGCAATCTCCGCACGTTCCCACTGTATCTTTCATCAAATTGAAGGACTTTACGTGGATAAGAATGTAAGTTTTGCAGATTTGAAGCAAACCTTATTATATTTTGCTCAAGAATTTTTTGGGAAGGAAACTAAAATAAGATTAAGACCCTCCTATTTCCCATTTACAGAGCCTAGCGCCGAAGTGGACGTTTATTGGGGACTGGAAAATGAGGTGGATTATAAAATGACAAAAGGAACGGGTTGGTTGGAAGTAATGGGATGCGGTATGGTAGACCCAAATGTTCTTAAAAACTGTGGTATTGATCCAGAGGTATATTCTGGTTTTGCGTTTGGAATGGGAGTGGAGCGCATTGCAATGCAACGATATCAAATAAGCGACATCCGTCTTCTTTTTGAAAATGATATGCGCTTTTTAGAACAGTTTCAATCTGAGCTTTAAAAACTAAAGCTCATCAATTTGCTTGGCCAGTTTTCTGTCTCGATCACTTATTGTATTTCCCAAAACATGGGTGGTTAACCTCAATTTTACCCTGTTGTAAACATTAAATATTTCCGGGTGATGATTTGCCCGTTCAGAAAGCATAGCTACCTTGGTTAAAAAGGCAAAAGCCTCAATAAAATTATTGAACTCAAACTCCTTTTCCAGGGCGCTATTAACTTCTTTCCAAATCATTTTAGTGTATCTCGCTAATTTTAAGCATGTTGGTTGTTCCTTTGTTTTGCAAAGGCATACTGGCTATTTTTATTACCAAATCCCCTTCACTAACAATATTTTTGTTTTTTACAATTTGTTTTATCTCTTCAAAGGTAGAATCTGTACTTTCCATTTTATCATAATAAAAGCCACGTACCCCCCATATTAAGCTTACCATATTCAAAATAGAACGGTTTGCCGTAAAAACGATAATATTTGTTTTTGGCCTGTGGGAAGAAATTTTAAAACCCGTGTAGCCGCTAAAAGTCATGGTTAAAATGGCAGAGGCACCAACTTGGTCCGCAATTTTACTGGCATTATAACAAATGGAGTCTGTAATAAATCTATTGCTTTTATATTTTGGAGGATTTTCGCTTTCCGTTTGTACTTGGCCACTTTCTTCAACATGGGATACAATTTTGGACATAGCCTCAATAACCGTTAAAGGGTATTTTCCTACCGAAGTTTCACCACTTAGCATCACAGCATCTGCTCCGTCGAGAACCGAGTTGGCAACATCATTTACCTCCGCTCTCGTTGGCGACATGCTTTCAATCATGCTCTCCATCATTTGCGTGGCTATTACAACAGGACGAGCCATTTTATGACATTTATTAACGATCATTTTTTGAATTAGAGGAACACCTTGCATTGGAACCTCAACACCAAGATCGCCTCTGGCAACCATAATGGCGTCTGTTTCTTCAATAATCTCATCAATTTCAATAACGGCTTCAGGTTTTTCAATCTTAGAAATAATTCTACTCGAAGCTCCAGATTCTTGGATGTAATTTCTTAATTCTCTAACATCATCTGCACTACGAACGAATGATAAACCTATCCACTCTACATCATGCTTTAGTGCAATTTTAAGGTCTGCTAAATCCTTTGGCGTTAAACAAGGAAGCGAAACCTTTGTATTGGGAAGATTTACTCCTTTTTTCGACTTTAAAGGCCCCCCTTGAATAACCTTTGCCTTTACCTCAACCCCATCAGTTTCAACAACTTCTGTAACAAGTTTTCCGTCATCCATCAAAACCCTTTCTCCAACCTTTACATCTTTGGCAAACTGGGAATAATTCATAAATACCTTTTTGGCATTTCCAATTTCATCAATTGGTGAAAATGTAAGAATGTCCCCAATTTCCAAAACGGCGCCTTCTTCCACAACACCAATTCTCAACTTAGGACCTTGAAGATCCGCAAGGATTGCCGTATTGCCATTATTTTCAATATTAAGATCCCGTATTATTTTTATTAGATCTTCAGCATCTGAATGGTTGCTGTGCGAAAAGTTAATTCTGAATACATTTACCCCAGCCTCGATAAGCTTCTGCATCATTTCTTTATTTCCGGAAGCGGGTCCTAGTGTTGCAACGATTTTAGTTTTGTTAATAGGCATCAAAAATGTTTTATGTAATTAATAAGTTGTCAATGTTTTTTGTCTTCTCAAGATCTATTTTCTGAAAAGTGCTTACATAGCTAAGGTCTTTTAACAGCAGACTGATATTTTGGTTTATAGACTGGTTTTCTTCGCCATAATAACCAAGAAAAAAGTCCATTATTTTTAAGTTCGGAACCAAGGGTATTCCAGAAACTATTCTAGAGTCTAAATTTTCCTTATGCCGATTCTCTTCATCCTCATTATAAAGAATGGGGTTTTTATTGGCAGTTAAAAACCAATCCAAACTTCTTTTTTCATCTTCAAATTCAAATTGAGAATAATAAAAAAGCTCATTTTTGTAGTGATGGGGTTTGTCTCCTTTAGATTGCTTTAGCTTTAAACTCAAACCTTCATTCAGAAAATAAGATAATCTATAGGCGGGCAATGTAGAAACTAGCCCAAAGATAACCACATCTTCATGGTAAAAGGTGCTTTCGAGTTTAAGTTTTTGTAATGCCATCTTATCTCACCAATTTTTTCCAAGCTATTTTAGCCGCTTCCTCCTCTGCCCGCTTTTTACTTGATCCACGACCAGTGCTGATTATTTTTCGATCGTGTAAAACACAAATCTCATATTTTCTGTCATGACTCTCACCCCAACATCCTGTCATTTTGAATGAAATGTGCTCTTTGGTTTTTTGTCCCCACTCAAGAATCTCTCCTTTGTGGCTTGTAATTCTATTTTCCAAACTTCTTAAATCCAGTTCAATAGTTAGAAGTTTCTTTATTATAAATCTTTGGCAACTTTTATAGCCTTGATCTATATACAATGCCCCTATTAAGGCCTCCATGGCGTCACCATTTATTGATTTTGCCTGGGTTTTACCGGTGGTTTTTTTTACAATTAATTTATGAAGACCAATTTGTACCGCTAAAGAATTTAAATTCTTTCGGCTTACAATTTTACTCCTCATATTGGTAAGAAAGCCCTCACCAGCTTTGGGGTATTTGTGATAAAGATAATCGGCGACAACAGCACCTAAAATGGCATCACCTAAAAACTCCAGCCGTTGATTATTAAGCTTGGTTCCTTGCCATTTTTGAGAGGCAGAACTATGCCTTAAGGCCAATTTGTAAGGTGCAGCCTTATTGGGAATAGATCCCGTAAGTTTTTCAATTTCAAAAAAAAAGCTCCCATCCTTTCGAAGGAGGGAACTTATTTTTTTTATCCAAAAAATCATTTATTGGAGCTTCCTAACTAAAACGGAAGCATTGTGACCGCCAAAACCAAAAGTGTTGCTAATCGCGCAGTTCACTTCTCTTTTTTGTGGGCTACCAAAAGTTAAATTCAATTTTGAATCAATATTTGGGTCGTCCGAAAAATGGTTAATTGTTGGGGGTACAATTCCTTCTCTCACAGCCATAATAGCTGCGATTGTTTCAATAGCACCGGCAGCTCCTAGTAAATGACCTGTCATTGACTTGGTGGAACTAATGTTCATTTTATAGGCAGATTCGCCAAAAACGGCATCAATTGCTTTAAGTTCTGCTACATCACCAAGTGGTGTAGAAGTTCCATGAACATTAATATAGTCAATATCAGAAACAGTTAGGCCTGCATCTCTCAATACATTTTCCATCACAGCTTTTGCTCCCAATCCATCAGGATGTGGGGCAGTAATGTGATGAGCATCAGCAGACATTCCGCCGCCACCTATTTCTGCATAAATTTTGGCACCACGATTTTTGGCGTGTTCATACTCTTCCAATACAATACAAGCTCCTCCTTCTCCTAAAACAAAACCATCTCTATCGTTATCGAAAGGACGGCTAGCGGTTTCTGGGCTATCGTTGCGTGTACTTAGTGCATGCATAGAATTGAAGCCTCCAATCCCCGCTTCTGTTACTGCGGCTTCACTGCCGCCGGTTACACAAGCGTCCATCATACCTAAACGGATATAATTAAAGCTGTCTATTAACGCGTTAGTTGAAGAAGCACAAGCAGAAACTGTGGTGAAATTCGGACCTCTGAAACCATATTTAATTGAAATATGGCCCGGAGCAATGTCCGCAATCATTTTGGGAATAAAGAAGGGATTGAAACGAGGGGTACCATCTCCTCGAACGTAATTTTTACTTTCTGTTAAGAATGTATCAAGTCCACCAATACCAGAGCCCCAAATTACTCCAATTCTTGCCAAATCAACTTTGGCAGAATCTAAACCGCTATCTTTTACACCTTGTTCGGCTGCACCAACAGCTAGTTGGCAATATCGGTCCATTTTTCTTGCCTCTTTCCTGTCCATATAATCAACAGGATCAAAACCTTTTACTTCGCAAGCGAATTTGGTTTTGAATTTTTCAGCATCAAATAAAGTAATTGGAGCTGCTCCACTTTTACCTGCTAATAAGGCATTCCAATAATCATTTAGATTATTGCCAAGTGGCGTAAGTGCACCAATTCCGGTTACAACTACCCTTTTTAACTCCATAAGTGTTTTTACTGTTTTGCCTCTGTAATATAAGATACAGCATGTCCTACTGTAGCTATATTTTCAGCTTGATCATCTGGAATTTGAATATCAAATTCTTTTTCAAATTCCATTATTAGTTCAACCGTATCTAAAGAATCTGCACCAAGATCATTGGTGAAACTTGCTTCATTAGTTACTTCGTTTTCATCTACTCCAAGCTTATCTACGATAATTGCTTTTACTTTGGAAGCGATATCTGACATGTTTTTGTTTTTAAAATTAATTCGGCTGCAAAGAAAGTAAATTTATCAAAAATCAAACAAAAAACTAACTTCGCAGAATCTTAATTATATTCACAAGTACTAAAATGCGAATTCAACTAAGCGAATTCCTTTCTAAATTATGAAACGAATTGCCATTTTTGCCTCGGGATCCGGCTCTAATGCTGAGAATCTGGTTAAACATTTTGAAGAAAATGACCATGCCGAGGTGGCCCAAATTTTTTGTAACAATCCCAAAGCAGGGGTAATTGATCGAGCTAGAAAACTCGGAATTCGGTTTTTGGTCTTCAATAATGAGGAACTTAATAGCGGATTTCTACTTGAAAAACTAAAAAGCGCGAAGATTGATCTGATTGTTTTGGCCGGTTTTTTAAAAAAAATCCCAACATCTATCATTGAAGCCTACGAAAACAGAATTGTAAACATCCACCCCGCATTATTACCTGATTATGGGGGCGAAGGTATGTATGGAATTCATGTTCATCGTGAAGTGGTGGAAAATGAAGAAGAGGAAACGGGGATTACAATTCACTATGTTTCGGAAGAATACGACGAAGGGGAAATTATTTTTCAAGAATCTGTAGAAATAGATTTCGAAGATACTCCCGAGGATGTTCAGTATAAAGTTCAACAACTTGAATACAAGCATTTTCCAGAGGTGGTGGAGTATATTTTAAAAGACTTTGATTGAGAATTAATATTTACACCGACGGCGCGGCTAGGGGAAACCCTGGCCCAGGTGGCTATGGAATAGTTTTAGAAAGCGGCTCTCACCGAAAAGAAATGTGCCATGGTTTTCGCCATACAACAAACAATAGAATGGAATTGCTTGCTGTAATTGAAGCCCTAAAAGCTCTAAAAACTAACAAAGCTCAAGTTTTTATTTATTCCGACAGTAAATATGTTGTAGACACAATTAACAAAGGATGGATTTTTGGATGGGAGAAGAAGGCTTATAAAGGAAAAAAGAACCCAGACCTTTGGCGAAAGTTTATTGTCCTCCATCGAAAGTTTAAACCCACTTACATCTGGATTAAAGGGCATAATAATCACCCCCAAAACGAAAGGTGCGATGCTCTTGCGGTTCATGCCTCGATGCAAAAGGAATTAGAAGCCGATGTGTTTTTTGAAGAGCAGGGAGGAAAACTGATTTAAAAGGCAATATAGTTTTTCGGGTCCACGGGGTTACCATCAAACCATAACTCAAAGTGTAGGTGAGGACCAGTGCTCAGCTCACCTGAATTACCAATAATAGCGATCGGTTCCCCTGATTTTACAATTTCGCCCTGTTTTTTTAGCAATGAAGCATTGTGTTTATAAACAGAAATGTAGTTGTTGGAATGCTGAATTAATAAAACATGCCCTGTTTCTACAGACCAGTCTGCAAAAATGACAATCCCATCCTGGGTTGCCTTTACTACCTCGTTTTTTTCCGCAACAATATCCACCCCAAAATGAGACTCAC
Source organism: uncultured Cryomorphaceae bacterium (assembly GCA_937129395.1). Taxonomy (GTDB): domain Bacteria; phylum Bacteroidota; class Bacteroidia; order Flavobacteriales; family Schleiferiaceae; genus CAKZNE01. Next base: position 25,765 of record CAKZNE010000181.1, read on the forward strand.
GGGTATCGAATTCAGAAGTAATAAGGCCTTTGATTGGTGTAAAAAATGAAATAGGCGTTGCAGATTGATTATTGTGGATGGAGTTAATATTAAAACGCTCCTCTTCCTCCACATTTTGCCTTAAGGCAGATTCCTCTGCACTTATTTCCTTAGGTAAGGAAGCGTTAATAACAGAATCACTTTGAATGGTATCTGCAAAGTTTATAGGAGGCTTACCCGTAATTATATTCCTAATATTAGCAAGGTATTTAGAATTGTAAACCTTATACCGCTTTAAACTGTCTGTTACTTCCGCAAGATCCCGAGCTTGACGTTTTAATTCTGTGCTGGAATAACCAGGGATATATTCTCTGATACCTGTAAAAGCAATTAAAAAGGTGGTGGCTGTAATTAATATAAAAGCTCCAAAAACAGCTACCAGAAACACATTTAGCCTACTTAGCTTTAGCGAAAGCTTTTCCTCAAAAGTATCATCATTAAGAACAACCAAACGGTATTTGTTTCGCAGTTTCTCAATTATTTTTTTTGATTCTTTTGGTTTGTCATCCCCCATAGCTTGGCAAATATCGTAATTCCAATTTATCGACTTGGATTAATTTTAATATCCTAAGTCTCTTGCTTGGAAAAACATAATTTGAACCCAACATAAAAACAATGAATAGTAATTGCAGAAAACAAAATATATAGGATGGGCTCCGAAACCTGATTAAAAAACAGAAAGGCCCAAGAACTAAAACAAAAAAGCAAAACCCAAAGAAATAACCCCCACTTTTTCCCATCCGATAAACCACCAATAGCTATTGTTCCTAAAAAAACAAGAGCAAAATACTGAGCCTTTTGGCTAAAAGACCAAATGTTTTCATTGGAAATATAAACTAACAGCAATCCGAATAATAAGATTCCACTTAGAGCAATAACCTTATCATTAAGAATGAAACTTCTCCTGCTTTTTTTGGGTTTTGAAAACTTGAACCCAAAGAGTTTTATGAATGGGATATTATTGGCAAAAATGATATTATGACTTTGTTTATAATCCTTTACACCATATTGGATTGGGATGTCTTTTAAGATCTCTTGATAGCTACCAAACATCTTATCCCAAAAGATAAAAGTTCCTCCATAATTTTTGTCAACATATTCCGGATTCATGCCATGGTGAATTCTATGATGGGCAGGAGTAACCATAATTTTTTCTAAGAAACCGCTCTTTTTCACCAAACTGTTGTGGTTGTAAAATTGAACGAGGTAATGTATGCTAGAGGTGGCAATAAAAATCTCAACAGGTACGCCAATAAGGGCCAGGACAATGAAAAAAGGAAAGGAACTTAAAGAGGAATACCAAGAATTTCGAATTCCTAGAGAAAGACTAAAATGTTCTCCTTCGTGGTGAATTATGTGAACGGCCCAAAAAAGGGAAAGCTCATGATGAAGCCTGTGTAACCAATAAAAACAAAAATCCCAGGCTATAAACGCGAAAAACCACAGAAAATAATAATTCCAATGGTCTACAATTCCAAAACTAAAATGACTAACAACCAGGTGAAATGCTGCAATTTCCCCACCTCTTAAGAGCCAAAGAAGGATATGCCCAGAATTGAGATTGAAAATAATTTCTTTCCAAGGGATTTTTTCTTTTTTAAAACGATGGACTATCCAAAGCTCAAGAAGAACTAAAATAATAAGCAGTGCATTTGCATATAATAAACTCATTATCGGCCGTATTTAAAAAGGAGTGAGCTAATGTTCATCCCTGCCGCAGTGCCAATTAACAAGCAATTATCTCCATTTTTTATTTGGCCCGTTTCAATTTGATTTACAAGGACAAGAGGAATGGAGGCGGCTATGCAATTTCCATATTCTGCCAGCTGATTTACAACCCTAGTTTTTTCAATACCCTCCAAACCAGACAAAACTTTAAAACCCATTTTACTGGCTTGATGAGGTAAAAACCAATCTATATTGGAAAAATCGATTTTCTGCTTCCTTTTAAACTCCTGGATAAAAGAAGGTAGTTTTTCAAATGCGAGATGCAATAATTTCCGGCCTTCCATTTTAAAAGAGAATAGCTCTGGATTGTAGGGGTTGTTTTTTACATGATGTAAGTTTCCCCCTCCTTCGATTTGAGTATAAGAAACAGCCTCAGAAAAGGTTTTTTGCTGATGAGCAATAAAACCAAAGCTCCCAGAATCCTTAGTCACAATAACCGCAGCAGCTGCATCGCCAAACAAGCAGTACGTTTCTGGGTTTTTAGGGTTTAAACCATTCGAACTTATTTCTGAACTTACAATGGCAATATTTTCAAAATCTCCAGAAAGAAGCAAAAGGGAAGCGTAGTCCAAAGCACTAATAAAACTTGTACAAACGGAATTAATATCTACACAGGGAAAATCATCCCCATTTTCTAGCCCCAATTTGCTCTTAATCAAACAACTTCGATTCGGAATAATTTGGTCGAATGTTGCTGAAGCAGAAATTATCAAATCCAGCTTTTTTGCGGGTAATTGAGCATCCAAAAGGGCTAAGTTTAAAGCTTTCACAGCCATATCGGTGCCTGTTTCCCCCTCGGCCTTAAATCTGCGTTTTACCCCTATATTCTTTAGAATCCAACCGCTTTCTAAGCCTAGTTCATTCTCCAACTCCCTGTTCTCCAGTAACTTTTTAGGAAGGTATTTACCCACCCCGCTAATTTTAAAGGGTCTTTTGATATTCATTTTTTACTCTAGTAAATTTGTCCAACGGCGAATGTTTAAACTCGCGAAACTCAATTATTATTTCTTCAACATTATATTTTAAAAACAGCTTGGTTAAACTATTTTTTACAAGATTTTGAGTTTTTAATTTTCCGTCTTGATCTTTTAATTCCAATTCCACCACCACCTTTTTTGGTTCCACCAAAACAACCTTAAAATTTGAAATATCATCAGAGGAAATCAATACCGCCCGACGAATAAAATCTGGAAATATCCGGACTTCATTTTCCTTAACTGCAAAGCTAAAAACATCATCAGAACGACCTTCAATTTTCTCAATAACCGTGGATTTTAAACCACAATTACATTTTGGCCCCTCATGGATAATATCATTTAATTCATAGTTGGCCAGAATTTGAGATGTTCTCAGGTAATCTGTAATAATGGGGTGAAAACGACTCTGGTTTTTATCTAAATAAGCCTTTTCAATTTTCAACCAATCTTCATTAAAATGCAAGGAACCCTTGGAACAAGTATGTGCCAAAAAACCTTCTGTGCATTGATACACCTGATCAACTCGTTTTCCAAAAACACCCTCTAAATATTCCTTCTGATCTTGCTCCAATACCTCAGCAACAGAAATTATTTTTTTAAAAAAGGGTTTTCGCTTTTTCGCCTCAAAAAGTTGTGCAATGGAAACCAATACAGAGGGTTGAGCGACCAATATTTGAGGAGAAAAGTCAAGCAATTTCTCAAAATGCTCAGGGATTGGATCGAGAATATCAAAAAAGCGAAACGTTAAAAGCTTTGAATTAACGGACTCGTATAAATTGTTATTAGCCCTTAAAAAAAAGGCAACTTTTCGTTTGCGAAAGGAAAAACCTATTACCCTATCCAATATGGCCGCAACCCAAATTTCTTTTTCTCGCTTACCGGTTAAAAAGATCCCCTTATTTCCGCTTGTTCCCGAAGATAAACCAACACTTATGGAACCGATGTTTGATGAAAAGTCACGAGTTTCTTCGCTTTTCAAGGCAAGTGAGAAGGCCCTTTCCTTTTGGATTCCTAGACTGTTTAACTGATCAAAATTTTCCATAAAAATGGATTTATTCATTTTTGGAAATGCACCTTGTTTGTCTACATAAGAATGGTAAAAAGGAGTTTTCTTTAAAATTCGGTTCCAAGAATTTTTTCGCCAAAAAACAACCTTGGTTGAAGAAAACCTTCGCGAAAGCCTTAAGCTGATAAAATATAAAAGGACCTTGAGTTTAGATATTTTCATCCTTTTGTTTTTGACGAATCTCCAAATAGGTTTTTTCACAATGACAAGGAATAATCAAGGTGTCTGGATTGGATTTGTGATACAAATGAATTCGCATTAAAGATTCCTTAAAATTTTTCCAAGAATGAAAAAACAGGCGAACCATAGAATTAGGAAGATCTAGATTTTCATAATTATCTTTTAGCCATGCTGCATCTGCAATCAAAAAAACATTTTGAGTTTTTGTTTTAAAAAGAATCCCAAATTGGCCCTTTGCATGTCCTTCTAACGGGCAGGTCCAAACACTTCCATCTCCAAAAAGATCGTTGATTTTACCAAGGTCTGGGTCCATTTTGCCCAAGCTTGAGTTTTCAATAAATTGAAGTCTGGATTCAAAATCCGATGGAATTTGGCTGGGTAAAAAGCCTTTAAACAAAGCCCCGAACCCTTTACTGCCCTTCACCTCCTCCCAAGCAGATTTGGAACAAATATATTTGGCATTCGGAAAATCCTTTAAGCCACCAATATGATCTCCATGAAAATGAGAAATAATAATATATTTTATTTGATCGTGAGGAACGCCCAATTGAATTAAGGTTTCTTTGGCTGTTTCGTGTTTTTGTAAATAAACCTTGGTGGCTTTGGCGTAAAGTGAAAGGGGAAATTTATTAGTGGCTTTGAAAAACTCTTGAGAATATCCTGTATCAAATAAGATATAACCAATTTCAGGGTGTTTGATTAGTGCATAAGTTGCATAAAACCGAATGTTCTTTTTTGCTCCAGAAACTTTGGCAATGGATTCTTTTGCCGTACAATATCCAGCGGCCAGAAGTTTAAATTCCAGCATTTTCATCGCTTTTTATTTTATACCATTTCACAAATTCCAAAATTGCTTCATCCGTACTTTGAAGCGCTTTATAATTAAGTTTATTTTGGGCTTTTTCAATGGAAAAACTGAAGGACTTTGCCAAAGTACCAACTGAATATTTTGTGAGAACGGGCTCTCCTGATTTTGAATTATAGCGAGCATTCCATTCCATAAGCTGAGCAACAATCATTAAAAACCCAAAAGACATTTTTGACTTTAAGCTTTCAAAACCTAGAAGTTCCAATACAGAATTTATGGCTGTCCAAAGATTAACCGGCTTTCCATTGGAAATATTATAATCTTCATTCCAACTTTCCTCTTTAGCTATTATTGATAAATAAATACAGTTCACCATATTATATACGGAGGTGAGATCTACTTGGTTGTTTCCTTTGCCGATTATTTTTAATCGACCTTCTTTATAGGATCGAATCAACCTTGGCATTATTACCGTATCACCCCTGCCGATAAGGGCGCGAGGTCTAAGAATTATAAAACTTAGACCTGAGTTTTGAAGCATTTTTTCTGCTTCCAATTTAGTTTTTGAGTAATTGTTTACTGCCTTCTGGGGTTTTGGATTGGTTTCCTTTATAGAAATTTGGTCTTTATAATTAAAGAAAACGCTAGGACTAGAAATATAGATAAACTTTTTTACCTCGTGCTTTTTCGCCTTTTGGATTAGATGTTTTTGGCTTTTAATATTTGCCGAATAAAACTCAGAATAAGTGCCCCATGGGGAAGAAAGGCTTGCGCAATTAATAATAAGGTCTAGCTTGTTGGCGAATAGGGAACTTACAAAGGCCGAGTCTTCAAGATCGCCTAATAAATACTGAACCTTTGGGTGGACTAGTTTTGGATGCTGTGAAAATTTTCTTCCAGTAGCAACAATTTCTTGAATTTCATTTTTTTCGCATAAAAACTCCAAAGTACGGCTACCAAGGAAACCTGTGGCACCAGTAATTAATAATCTCATTTAAGGGATATTTGGCTTAGCTGGATAAAGGTAATTTAATTCTAAGAAAGGAGGGTGGAATTGTATTTCCTTAAAATAGAATTGTGGATTAAACAATTATCTTTAATCATTTCACCGCCGTAGCATTATTTTTTATAATATTTTTGCCGCTTTTCTGTTATCAGACCCTATTTGCTTCATATTTGCAAGGTGAGAAAAGCGCAACTTCACATATTACTATTGGCATTTGGCCTTATTTTAATTTCTTCCTGTAAAAGAACAAAGGACACTTTTACAAGTAGAACTTACCATAATATGGTCTCTAAATTTAATCCCCTTTTCAACGGGGAGCAAGCTCTGCTAAAGGCGGAAGCAACCATGGAGCTCCAGCACAAGGATAATTTCGATGAAATTTTACCGGTTTATAAATTAGGAGATGAGCAATTAATTAGTTCTCTAAAACCAGATTTGGATAAGGCCATTGAAAAGGGCTCGAAAGTTATCCAAGGCCATTCCATGCTAATTAAAAACAGCCAAAAAAATAAATATATAGACAATTGTTACGTGCTAATTGGTACGGCTCGATTTTACCAAAGGGATTATTTACGCGCTCTGGAAACATTCAATTATGTGCTTTTGGAATACCCAAAAGAAGAAGCTGTTTATGAGGCTAAAATGTGGGCTGCCAAATGTAAAACCGCTCTAGGAAATACATTAGCAGCAAAAGAAGATTTTGAAAAAATTTACAGAGAAAAAAAAGTAGACAAAAAACTAAAGGCGGATATTTTTGCTAGTTATGCTCAATTGGAAATTAACGAAAAAAGGTATAAGCCATCTTATCAATTATTGCAACAAGCGATTTCTCATAGTAAAAGCAAAAAACAAAGAATTAGATGGCTGTTTATATGTGGTCAACTGCAAGCGAAATTGGGAAATGACTTTGAGGCAAGAGAAATTTTTGGAAAGGTTATTAAAAAAGGACCGCCCTATGCGCTATTGTTTCAAGCCCAACTAAACCGAGCTCGAAATTTTGATGTAGAGCTAAACGATATTTCCAAGGCCTACGACGAGTTGGAGGATATGCTTAAGGATGATAAGAACTTTGATAATAGAGATCAAATCTATTATGCCATGGCAGAAATTGCCGAGAAGCTAGAGGAAGAAGGCTTAATGGAGGACTATTTAAAAAAATCTGTAAAGGCTTTTACCACCAACAACAAACAAAAAGCACTGAGTTTTTTAAAGCTCGCCGAACTAAATTTTACCAACAGAGAGTATATAACGGCAGAGGCCTATTTTGATAGCACCTTTAAATCAATGGATGCTAGTGATCCTCGATATGCGCTTATTCAACAAAGGAAAATTAGTCTTGGCAAGCTGGTTGAAAACCTGGATGTTATTGATTTTCAGGATAGTCTTCAATATTTGGCAGGGCTAGACGAATCGGAAAGAACCTTGAAAATTCAAAGGCAAATTGAAAAATTAAAGGAAGAAGATGCCGCTAAAAAAGAAGCTGAATTTAGAGGGAATGACTTTTCAAACCTCAATGGAGAAACCAATAAAGGTGGAAACTTTGGAAACCCAGCGGCACCAGGGGGTGGAGCACAATGGTATTTTTACAACACCAATATTAGATCCATAGGATTAAGAGACTTCACCAATAAATTTGGAGAAAGAAAACTGGAGGATAACTGGAGAAGAAAAAACAAGGAGACTCTTGCCAATGTTGAAGTAGAAGAGGAAAATGACCCAGATTCTAGTACGGTTGAAGAAACAAATACGGACAAATATGCCATTGAAAACTTCATAAAAGACATTCCTTTGAGTCCAGAGGCAATGGAGGCGAGTAATGAAAAAATTATTCAAGCCTATCAAAATTGCGGAAGAATCTATAAAGATAATCTTGAAGATCTTGATGCGGCCATCGAATCTCTGGAAGATCTTTTGGGGCGTTTCAACAATTTCGCCCAACAAACCAGAGTATGGTATACACTATATCGGATTTATCTTACCCTAGAAAATGAGGGGGAAAAAGAAAAGTATAAAAAGTTGATTTTAGATAATGACCCAGAATCTGAATATGCCTATCTTATTTTAAATGAAGGAAAGGAAATTAAAGACCCAAAAGGCGAGGAAGCGAAAAACGATTATTCTTTGGCCTATGATGAATATAGTTTGGGAAATTATTCAAAATCCTTAGGGATGGCAGGATCTGGAATTCAAAAACATAGCGAATCCAAATTTTTACCAAAATTCCACCTTTTAAAATCCTTCAACCTGGCCAAGCTTAATAAAAAGGATGAGTTCATTAACAACCTCAAACTAATTATTGATTTATATCCAGACACGGAGGAGTCTGCTGAAGCGGAGTCCATTTTATCTCATTTTGTTTTTAGCGAGGATCCCGGTGATGTTGAGGAAGAAGAAGGAACAGGTACACCTTATCAGTTTAATAAAAACATGCAGCATAAATATGTTGTGGTAGTTCCAAATAAGGGTTCGGCAGTAAATCAATTGAGAATAAAACTAACCGACTTTAACAAGAAATTTTTCCCAGCATTAAATTTAAATACCAAAAGCCTTTTGATGGGTTCAGAATCCCAATTAATTGTGATTAGCAATTTTAAAAATTCCGATGAAGCATTGGGCTTTTATAGGAGTTTGGTTTCCCAGAAAGTTTTGGAGCAGGAGCTTGATAAATCGAGTTTTCAGCATTTTGTAATTTCGTCGGATAATTTCCCAATGTTTTATACCGCAAAAAAGGTTGGAGAGTATCTTAAGTATTTTGAAACCAATTATTTAAAATGATGAAAAAGAAAGGAGGACCGGAATTAAACCAAGCAAGTAATAGAATTCTTGCTGGTACTTCTATTGAAGGAGAAATTCACTCCAAAGGAGACTTCCGTGTGGACGGAAAAATAAAAGGGAAAATTGAAATTACAGGAAAACTTGTAATAGGTGAAAACGGACATGTGGAAGGTGAAATAATTTGCGCACATGCAAATATCGCCGGATCCTTTAAAGGTAGATTGGAAGTAAGTGAATTGCTAAGCTTAAAAGAACAAGCGAAAGTTCATGGAGATGTTATTACCAATAAATTATCCATTGAACCGGGAGCAGAATTTACAGGCTCTTGTAATATGGGTGCCGTAGTTCGCGAAATGGCAAATGATGATGGATCCAAAGAAACCAGAAGAGAAAAAGAACAAGCAAGGGCTTAAGTCCTATGTTCAGTTTTCGGGAGTGGCCCTACAAATGGGAGCTACAATTTTTGCCGGAGCCTATGGCGGAAAATACCTCGATCAAAAATACACTGAAGAAGGTAAGTGGTTTACAATTGGGCTTACCCTCGCCGCCGTGGCATTGTCCCTATACAATGTACTTCGACAAGTAAATAGACTAAACGACGAATCTGAAAATTAAATAATGGTTTAAAATTTATGGATAAGTCAATTTTTTCTTTTACCATTCGCTTATTCGTGGTAATTGGATTTGCTTTTTCAATTCATCTGTTTGTATTACACACCAAGGGCTTGCCTCTTTGGGAAAACCTTATTATCCCTTCCTACCTATATAATACAATCACCAGCTTTGTTTCATTTTTGATTTTAATAAAGCTAAAGCCAAAATGGATCAGCAATATGGGTTTCATTTTTATGGCAGGAAGCTTTTTAAAGTTTCTGATCTTTTTCCTTGCATTTTACCCGAGCTATCAGGCTGACGATGAGGTGACTTCTCTTGAGTTTTTCGCCTTTTTTATACCCTACGGTATGGGCTTGATTGTAGAAATTGCCAGCTTAGTCCAACGGCTCAACAAGGATTAAAACACTCCCTAAATAGATTTCTCAATTTATTATGGTGATAAGCATATTATCACTACTTTTGCACCGATTTTTAAACCGACCCATTTTTTGAGTAGTATGCAAATCAAAAAATTACCTTTTCTCCTAGCTGCATTTATGTTTGTAGCCCCGTTTTTGTCCTTCGCAAGTGATTCAATTGCAGAGCCTGCTCATATTAATGGACAATCAGAAGAAGTGGCCAAAGATGAAAAGAAAGCAAAGATTAATGCTTACATCAAGCACCACTTAAAAGATACCCATGATTTCCACCTTTTTTCAAACGAGCGAACTGGAAAACATTATGGTTTTCCTTTGCCAGTTATTCTTTGGGATGACGGTTTACATTTTTTTATGTCCTCAGCTTTTGATCATGGTCATAAATTGGCGGAAAGCAAGGGTAACTATTATAAGTTACATCATGGAAAAATATATCGCACAGAAGCGGATGGCGAATTAACCTACGACCATTCAGAAGCAAAACATTCAGAACACGGCGGAGAGACTAGTGTAAAATCTCATATTGAGGAAGTTTCTGGAGGACATGCGGAAGAAAATAAAGATCACGGACATCCTACCAATATTGTTCCTCTTGATTTTTCAATTACAAAAAACGTATTCAACATCTTTTTTATTGGGCTTTTGGTCTTTCTAATATTCAGTTCTGTTGCCAGAGGGTATAAGAAAGGTTTAGCACCGAAAAAGGCAGCGAAATTCTTTGAACCCCTTGTGCTTTTCGTAAGAGATGAGATTGCTATTCCTAATATCGGAGAAAAGCATTACAGAAAATACATGGGCTTTTTGCTTACTGCGTTTTTCTTTATTTGGATGGTAAACCTTTTTGGGTTAACCCCTTTAGGTGTTAATGTTACTAATAATATTGCGGTAACAGGGGCTTTAGCCCTTATGACTTTCTTTATTACTCAGTTTACTTCTAAAAAAGATTATTGGCTTCATATTTTTTGGATGCCAGGTGTGCCTTACCCAATGAGAATACTTTTAGCGCCCATAGAGTTGTTAGGTGTTTTTATTAAGCCTTTTGCCTTGATGATTCGTTTATATGCGAATATCACCGCAGGACATATTGTTTTGATGAGCCTAATTAGTTTAATGTTCATTTTTGACAATATTGGTGCTAAAGGAGCATTTTATGGATTAACAATATTTTTATCTATTATAGAACTTTTAGTGGCCTTCCTTCAAGCGTATATTTTTACGATGCTTTCAGCCTTATACTTTGGTATGGCGGTGGAAGAGCATGATGCTCACTAAGGAAAAAGAATTTTTTATTTACGTTTAATTTATATTGATTATGGAAATTCCAGAAATTGTAGGTGCAGGTCTTATCGTTATCGGTGCTGGTTTAGGTATCGGTCGTATCGGTGGTTCTGCTATGGAGGCGATTGCTCGTCAACCAGAAGCGACTAATAAGATTCAAACAGCGATGTTAATTGCTGCGGCTCTTATTGAAGGTATTGGTTTTGCAGCATTATTTGCAAAATAAATCTACCAAAATTATTGGATGCAGCGGTTGGCTGCATCCAATAATTAATTAACTAAATTAAAAACTAAAGACTTTGGATTTATTTAAGGAATTTTCAGTTGGTTTGTTTTTTTGGCAAACCTTATTGTTTCTGATTTTACTTTTTCTTTTAAGAAAATTTGCTTGGAAACCAATCCTGAAAGCAGTAACCGATAGAGAAGAATCTATTGAAGAGGCTCTCGAACAAGCTGATAAGGCTCGTGAAGAGATGAAAAAACTTCAATCGGATAATGAAGAAATTATTCGTGAAGCTAGAGTTGAGCGTGATGCTATTCTTAAAGAAGCGCGTGAAATTAAAGCTTCTATTATTGATGAAGCCAAAACGAAAGCTGGTGAAGAAGGAGCCAAAATGATTGAGCAAGCTAAGGAGCAGATCAATAATCAAAAAATGGCGGCCATCACAGAACTTAAAAACCAAGTGGCTGAAATGTCTATAACTATTGCTGAAAAAGTATTGAGCAAAGAGTTAGAATCTAAAGACAAACAAGCGGATTTGGTGAATAAGCAGCTTAACGATTTTAAACTGAATTAATAATGATAGTTACTCGCCTCGGAAAAAGATACGCAAAGGCTCTTCTTGAGCTTGCCCAAGAATTGGGTAAAGTGGAGGAGGTAAAAGCCGATATGGCAACTATCCAAGAAGCCATTGAAAGCTCTCGAGAATTTGAGACCTTAATCAATAGCCCAGTTATTAATCCAAGTAAAAAAATTGCAATTTTTAAAGAATTGTTCGACAATAAGTTGAGCGAGATCACCTGCAATTTTTTAGAGATTATTACCAAAAAAGGAAGAGAAAAGAAATTAGGCAGTATCGCCCAAGCTTATCAAGACCTTTATAGAGTTAAAGAAGGTATTGCCGTAGCAATTATTACTACAGCCGTGGCATTATCGGATAAAGAAAGAGAATCTGTCCGAACCAAAATTGCGGAAGCAACTGGGAAAAAGATAGAAATTGAAGAAAAAGTAGATGCGTCTATGATCGGTGGTATGACATTGAGATTGGATGATAAAGAGTTTAACGGAAGTATGGCTTATAAATT
>CAKZNE010000182.1 GCA_937129395.1 uncultured Cryomorphaceae bacterium
CAACCATAAAAGAGATTAACGCCTTTTTAAACAAACCCCTTACTCAGAAAGAAATTTTAGAAATTTTCAATAGGTTTTTCGACTAAAGAACAATTAAAACTTGATTTGGAATTCAAAGATTATCGATACTTTTATCGGAACCAATGAAATGCAAAACCAAATTGAGTTCTATGAAATATCTATTATCCCTTTTTACTTTTTTGTTCTTAGGATTGTGCACAATTAATGCAGAGGAGAATCCATTGTGGCTAAGATATCCTGCCATTTCTCCGGATGGCAATACCATTGTTTTTACCTACAAAGGAGATTTATATACGGTTCCAACACAAGGCGGAAAGGCAAATCCCCTAACCCTACACGAAGCGAATGACCTTAATCCAGTTTGGTCTCACGATGGAAAAACAATCGCATTTTCCTCAAACCGTTACGGAAATTTTGACATTTTCACTATCCCGGCAACGGGTGGAATTGCAAATAGGCTGACCTATTATTCTACAGATGATTTCCCTTCAGATTTTAGTCTTGATAATCAAAAAATACTTTTTTCATCTCCTCGACTGGATGAAGCAAAAAATCAACAATTTCCATCTGGATTGTTATCAGAATTATATGAAGTTCCATTAAATGGTGGAAGAGTTGAACAGTTAATTACCACCCCGGCCCAAAAAGCAAAATACGGTAAAAACGGAAAATTCATTATTTACCAAGATGTGAAGGGTTATGAAGACCCCTTTCGAAAACACCATGTTTCTTCAGTTACTAGGGATATTTGGACATACAACTTAGAAGACAAATCCTATAAAATGGTGAGCACTTTTAAAGGAGAGGATCGCAATCCAATTTTGGAGGCCAACGATAATGACTATTATTATTTAAGTGAGGAAAAAGGAAGTTTCAATGTTTTTAAAACCTCACTTTCAAATCCGAGTAAAAAAACACAAATCAGCTTTTTAGAAAAACATCCGGTTCGAAGTTTAAGCGCTTCTACAACTGGACTTTTATGTTTTACCTACGATGGTGAACTTTATACCTTAAAGGATGGAGAAAGTCCTAAAAAGGTGAGCATTGAAATCCTTTCAGATCAACGTCATAACCCAGAAAAAACCGTGCGAATTGGCGGGAATGCTCAGCAAATGGCCCTTTCTCCAAGTGGTAAAGAAATCGCTTTTATCGTTAGAGGTGAAGTATTTGTAAGCTCGGTAAAATCTGGGCTAACCAAAAGAATTACCAATACTCCAGAACAGGAAAGATCGGTGGATTTTAGTCCAGATGGTAGATCCCTACTTTATGCCGGAGAACGCAATGCCAGTTGGAATTTATACCAAAGTACATTATCCCGAAAAGAAGAAACTTACTTTTTCAATTCTACAGTTTTAAAGGAAGAGGTGATTTTGGCTAGTGACAAGGAAACCTTCCAAGCCTCATATTCTCCAGATGGCAAAGAAGTGGCGTTTTTGGAAGAAAGAACCGCTTTAAAAGTGATTAATTTAAAATCAAAAGCAGTTAGAGAAATTGTAGCCATGGATAAAAACTATTCCTATTCCGATGGGGATCAACACTATTCATGGTCGCCAGATAGCAAGTGGTTTTTACTTAATTTTTTACAGGATAACCAATGGATTTCTCAAGCTGGATTGGTAAGTGCTGAGGGTGGAAAAGAAATTGTAAACATTTCCAAGAGCGGCTATGGACATTATGGTCCACAATGGATGATGGGCGGTAAAATGGCTCTCACTGTTTCTACAAGGGACGGAATGAAAAACCACGCCAGCTGGGGCGGCGAATTGGATATTTACGGCTACTTCCTTAGTCAGGAAGCCTATGATAATTTTAAACTTTCTGAAGAAGAATACGAATTGGCAAAAGAAGAAAGGGAGAAAAAAGAAAAGGAATCCAAAAAGGAAGAGGAGGACAAAAAGAAGAAGAAAAAGGATGATGTTAAAAAGGAAGTAAAAGCATTAAAATTTGATTTCGAAGGAATTGAAAATCGTAGGGTACGACTAAGTGTTCACTCCGGAAATTTGTCGGATGCCTATGTAACAGATGATGGTGAGAAACTATTATACCTAGCCAAATTTGAAAAGGGATATAATTTATGGCAAACGAAATTACGGACTCGAGAAACAAAAATATTAGCCAAACTCAACAGCAGTTCCGGAGGATCCATAATTCCCGATAAGGAAGGGAAAAACCTATTTATACTAACAAGTAGCGGAGTGAAAAAGATAGAAATTTCCAGTGGGAAAATTGAGGGTGTTTCCATGAAAGGAGAAATGGTTCTTAATGAAACTGAGGAAAGAGCCTATTTATTTGAGCATGTTTGGAGACAGGTGAAAAAGAAGTTTTATGTAAAGGATTTGCATCAGGTAGATTGGGAAATGTATAAGGTAGAATATGCCAAATTCCTACCACATATAAACAACAATTATGATTTTGCGGAGATGCTTAGCGAGATGCTTGGCGAATTAAATGCCTCTCATACTGGTGCTCGTTTTAGACATAGAGTTTCCAATCCAGATATTACCGCTAGCCTGGGTGTCTTTTATGATTATTCCCATACGGGTGATGGATTAAAGATTTCGGAGATAATGAAAGGAGGACCATTGGATAAAAAGGCTTCAAAAATAAAGGCCGGCCACATTATTGAAAAAATTGACGGCGAAAAAATCCTTGCTTCAAAAAATCACTTCCCTCTTTTAAATCGAAAATCAGGAAAAAACACCTTGCTTAGTTTATATGATCCACAAAGTAAAAAGAGATGGGATGAAATTGTAAAGCCTACTAGCATTGGTTCCGAATTTAATTTACGATATGAGCGATGGATTAAAAACTGCGAAAACATTGTAAACGAACTTTCCAATGGCAAAATAGGCTATGTACACGTAAGAGGTATGAACGATAGAAGCTTCAGAAAGGTTTATGAAACGGTACTGGGAAAACATGCTAGCAAAGAAGCTTTAATTGTAGACACCCGCTTTAATGGCGGTGGATGGTTACATGATGATTTAGCCACATTTTTAAATGGAAAAACCTATATGACCTTTATGCCGAGAGGTCAGAATTTAGGAGATGAACCTCAGTTTAAATGGCGTAAACCTTCGGTTGTAGTAATGAGTGAAAGCAATTACTCAGATGCCCACATGTTTCCTTTTACTTATAAAGCTCTAGGGATTGGCCAATTGGTTGGGATGCCAGTACCGGGAACGGGAACCGCGGTTTGGTGGGAAGGTTTGCAGAACGGTGTAGTGTTTGGAATTCCTCAGGTAGGCATGCTTTCCAATTCTGGAAATTATTTAGAAAACATGCAATTGGAACCAGACATTAAAGTTCCCTACAATCCCGAAAAAGTAAATTTAGGAGAAGACCCCCAATTAGCAGAAGGGGTGATTGAATTGCAGAAACAGCTTTCTGGTATTAAGTAATTTAGTAGTAATTCTCTAGTTTTTAGATTCGCGTTTGGATTTAAAAACTAGGGAATTGTATTTCATAGGCCAAGAGTTTTTTTTTCCACAAACTGGCGCGTCACTTGCAGTGCGTGCCCATTTTCACTTTTAATCGAGGAGTTTAATTCGAGTGAAATACTAAAATTACTGCCCTATTTACACACAAACTGGCGCGTCACTTGCAGTGCGTGCCCATTTTCACTTTTAACCGTGGAGTTTAATCCGATTGAAATACTAAAATATTGGAAAAAGAAAATGGCCATCCAAAATCATAAATCTAATCCACTCTTTCCAAAACCCAATTCATCAAATACACCTCATCAACAATACTCCAAGAATGACAATTCCTTTCCGAACCTTTAAACCCTTTTCCGGTGCTACTTACTAACTCTATATCTGTATTTCCTAAATAAATTAGGTCTCTGGTGAAACCTGCCAAATCGTAGGAATTGCAATCATTATAATTCGCTCCCCTTTCCAATACCCACCAATCTATATCGGGCTCGTGAAAAAGCAGAATGGATTGATCCTTAAAATGAATAATATTCCCTCCTAAAGAATCTGATTGGCAATACACCGATGATTGAATATAATTCGCTCTAAAATCATCTGGACTACCACCTAGTTTTTCTGGAAAACGTTGAAGCATCATTTTAGCTTCTTCTTTTAGTCCGCCTTTAAACTTTCGCCCATTCTCCTGTGCAGAGCGATAAAACCTTTCATTATCTATTGGGGAATCCACCGCAAAAACTCCTTTTATTTTATAACCATATTTAGATTTTCCCTGATTGCAAAACTGTGTAAACCGTAGGGCCCTGGTCCCACTCGCCGAAATACCTCCAATAAAAATATTCTCTATTGGAATCTTATGTTTTTGAAAAACTTCATAAAGCATTTCATCCAATAATTCAGGGCCCTTATCATCGTAATAAAGTTCTGGAAAATAATTTGTGGTATTGCTATATAACACCATAAAACCATTGTCCATGGCCAATTTTAAAAACTGATAAGGGCTTTTCCTAGCAGTATCCGGTAAGCGACTATAATCTCTAATAATGATCCCTTTCAGCTTTTTATCGGGCCAAACTTTAAGGTAGCAATTATAGGAACTGTCTTTTGGGTTTCGGTAAACGTATTCTGTGTTTTGGGCAAATGCAGTGATACTAGAAAATAGCAGAATTGGGAAAAGGAGAAATTTCATTTTGCTAATTAAGGAACTTTGTTTTTGGAATTGTTGGGGTTTTGGTTTTTTAACTTTTAATTGTAGATGGGTTCGCCCTTAAAACAAGGAGCAAGAAAAAAAAAAGACTAAATAATTGCTGTCCGAGATTTTGTAAATTCACATGTTTAAAAAAAATGGATCTATTGAAGTTGGGATTAAAATTGCTGAAATTTCTACAAAATGAATAAAATTAACCTCCACTTTTGTATCCTAACGGCCTTAATCTTACAAATTAGCACCTTAAGTTTAAAAGCCCAACATTGTGGTTATGACAATGCCTACATTACAGTTTTAAAAATCACAAACGGCAAGGATTCTGCTTCAATCCCAAACCTAAAGGTAGGTGTCATAAACCGCTACCAAATGATGAGAGAGGTGAAAAAGGGTCAAGAGTTTTTGGAGGGTGATACTCTTTTTTTAAAACAAAATCCAAAAGTTAATGGAAAGGGAGATAAAGGTGAAAAACATCATCCAGCTAATTATAGGATGCGTCGTTTTTTCTTTGCTGATAACCATTATATACTCCTAAGTGCAAAACCTTTCTCCACCATTAGGGTTTATATTGAAAGTCCAAATGAAGAATTATTTTCCTCTAAAGTAGTTTCGATAGATCCTGCTTATTCCTTTCCCTTATGTTCCCATTTTAGCAGATGGGATATGGATCAAAATGCTTCCTTCGTGGCGAATTATAAACCTTTTGAAGTTTCCCTAATTACAGAAACCCCAACCTCTTTAAATCCAGTTATTCTTCATTGAGCATATTCTGTAAGCAAGAATCCATCCTCCATAAATGATAACTGTCCCTACACCAAAATTGAATTTGAATCAATGCAACGGTTTGTTTTAATTGATGATGAACTTCCTACCAATCTTCAGGAAATTCCCTACACAAGTAAAACCTATGGGACCTATACTTTTACTTCAGACTCTACGCTCGTTTTTAACTGTGAGCTGAAAAAGATTAAATCCGCCCGATTAAATGGCCCGATTTGGTTCAGGAAGCTTTTCCCTTTTACAGAATTTGAGCAGGAATACAAGGCCAGTTATTCGTTTTATATTAAAAACAAAAAATTATACTTTGGTCATTATGGCTTCGCTTATAATCGTGTGTTTACCAAGACTTTGGATTAAACATCCCCCTCACGAATCAGTAAAATAGAATCCATTCGAATACTTGCATTACTAATCAAATCTGTCAATTCATTTTTTTCCTCTAAAATGCTGCGAACTTCATCTTTTCGAATGGACTTATTCCTTTTATGTAAATAGGCCAAACGAGAAATTTCATGATCCAAACTTTGATTCATTCTTTCCAATCCTGCCGCAATTTCTTGATTCCTCATATACTCTCCAATCTCCGAGGCGCTGTCCAACATTTTAGGAATAAGGCTATCTACCAAAGTTTCATTTTCAATGAGATCATCGATTTTTCCAAATCTCAATTGTTTCATTAATAATTCCACAGGATAATCTTCTGTTACCTCATCGCTAGAATGATTTACCACAACGCGTATAGGTGTATTTGGTAAAAATCGATCAATATGAACGCCTTTCTTTCTTGAAGTTTCAAGCACAAAAATCACTTCCAATAAAATGCCTCTATTTTCTGTACCTCTTAATATCCCAAAACTTGAAGCTCCTGTTCCTGAACTCAAAACCATATCTAAAGCTCCAGTAACCATAGGATGATCCCAGCTAATAAAACTTAGATCCTCTCTACTTAAAGCACGTTTTCTGTCAAATGTTACCGAAATTCCTCCGTCTGGAATGGAGGGAAAACTTTCTCTATTCGCTTTCGCGGGATGAAGTAAATAGGTCCTTGGTGCCAAATCCTCCATGTCTATCCCAAAGTGATTGAAAATTTGGGTCATATAAATTTCCAGTCCATTATCTTGGTCTGCATCCTCTATTTTTCTTATCAAATGATTTGCAATAGCCGGCCTAAACGAATTCATTTCCAATAGCTTATCGCGACCATTAGTCAAGATGTTTTTTAGCTTTTTTTGATAATTGGCAGTGTCTTTTACCAATAAATCAAGCTCCTTGTTTTTACCTTTTAAAGAAGTTTCCAGGGAATTGTCCAACAAACGTGTACCGAAAACCTGGGCGATTTGGTTACCACCTTCTATATTTTCCTCAAAAGCATTTAAACCCTCGTGAAACCAGCGGACTAAAATTTCTTGTGGACTGCCTTTAACAAAGGGAACATAGATGTTAATATCCTTTTTCTGTCCAATTCTATCCAAACGACCGATGCGTTGTTCCAATAATTCTGGATGCTGTGGTAAATCAAAAAGGACCAAATGATGAGCAAATTGAAAGTTCCGCCCTTCGCTTCCTATTTCCGAACAAAGTAAAATTCTGGCTCCATTTTCTTCACCAAACCAAGCGGCATTTCTATCCCTTTGCACAATACTTAGATCCTCATGAAAAACCGCTACTTTAGTACTATTCAGTTTTTGAAAGGCTTTTTCCAAGGCCAGAACCTTGCTCTTAGTTTGGCAAATCAAAACAACTTTACCAGGATCCAAGTCCATTAATAAATCATTGACCCACAACACTCTAGGATCTTCCAGGAAAGAAAAAATCCGCTTTGGAGACTCACCCTTTATTGCAATTTTATCCTGTTCATATTCTTTGGAAAGTTGCCTTAAACATTCCTCTTGTGGTTCTTTTGCTACTAAGGGTATTAGTTGGGCCTTCCGTTTTGGAAAACCTTTCATTGCAGCACGGGTATTTTTAAAAACCACACGACCAGGCCCATGTTGGTCTAATAAATCTTCAATAAGTTGATTTTTATACAGATCCCCCTTTTTCTCAAAATCCGCCATTCTCTCTTTTCCGAAAATATTCTCCAACAAAGATTTGTCATGAGTTTTCAAAGGATTACCATTAGCTAAATCTTCAACAATATCCGCCGTTTTTTTATGGTCTTGAGATTCGTTTAAGAAGTCATTATAATCCGAATAACGCTCTGGGTCCAGCAATCTCAATCTCGCAAAATGACTTTCTACTCCTAATTGTTCGGGTGTAGCCGTTAGTAGTAAAAGGGCTTTTGCAACTTTACTTAGCATTTCCACCAAGGCATATTCCCGGCTCACATTTTCCAGAGACCATTCCAAATGATGAGCTTCGTCCACCACCAAAACATCCCAGTCTGCCGAAATTGCTTCTTGGGCTCGCTTGGCAGAACTTGCCAAAAAGGAAGTGCTGCAGATTATCAATTGATCATCAAGGAATGGATTTCCCTCAGGTGCACTCTCATCCAAGGCAGAACAACGGTCTTCATCAAAAATATTAAACCATAAATTGAAACGTCTCAGCATTTCCACAAACCACTGGTGAACCAATGAATCGGGAACAAGAATTAACACTCTTGAAGCTTGTCCACTCAATATTAAACGGTGTAAAATTAAGCAGGCTTCAATGGTTTTACCCAAACCTACTTGGTCGGAAAGTAAAACTCTTGGAGCATAGCGAGAACTTACTTCATGGGCTATATACAGCTGGTGGGGAATGAGATCTATTCTTCCGCCAACAAATCCGTTAACAGGCGAAATTCTTCGTGCATGATCATAATTTAAAGTCTTACGCCTAAGGGCAAAAACTTCGGGAGACTCTACCTCACCCATCAAAAGGCGATCATTAACACCGTGTTTAATCGAAACATCCCCTAAATCAGATTCAGGCAAAACACCCTCTTTTCCGATGTAAACATATAGATCAGGATTGCTTTCCACTCTTTCAATAAGAAAAGGTTTTTGGTTTTTGTCTAGCACCTTATCCCCAGCTTTAAAAAGCACCCTTCTTAAAGGCGCATTTTCCATGGCATAAAGACGAGTTTCTCCAGATTTAGGAAAATCTACCTGAACACGATTTTTATTGGTTTCCTTAACTATACCCACTCCCAGCTCAGGTTCACCCTCACTTGTCCATCTTTGACCGGGAAAGAAATTCTGCATATTCACTTTTGTTTTACACTCTGTATTTGAAGACTTAATAAGAGGTCTACTCAAAAAAATGCAAGTTCTTTAAAATTCGTTTGTTATGGTGGGTTGGGATTGGGTTTATTTGTTGTTTGAATGTTAAAAAAATCAAAGGCGTCTTTTCTCGTATTAGACTTTTGTAGCCCAAACTAATTTTCTGAATTAATTAAGCAACCTGATTGCTGATTTTACCTTCTTTAACCGTGTATTCTTGTTTTGGGCCTTTTTTATTAAAGGCTATATTTGCAGGTACAGCCCCAAAAACTCATTCTAGCTTAAGTGGAGCTTTTAGACCTAATCAAACAGTTATCAACGCGTAAAAAAGAAGAAGTTCTGCATGAAAAAAATTGAAGTCGTTGCAGGTGTGATATTTTGGAAAGATTTTGTCTTATGCGTCCAAAGACCAAAAAATAAGCATGAATACATTTCAGAAAAATTTGAATTTCCGGGTGGCAAAATTGAAGATGGGGAATCCAAAGAACAAGCACTGCATCGAGAGTTAATGGAGGAATTGAACCTTACTACTCGTATTAATACATTCTTTCATACTGTCGTTCATTCTTACCCAGATTTTGAACTAACCATGCACAGTTTTATTTGTGAAATTGATTCCAAAGAACTCACTCTTCATGAACATATAGATCTAAAATGGTTGAAAGTTAAAGAGCTTCACACCCTCGATTGGGCCGCGGCGGATATTCCAATTGTTGACAAACTGGTTTCGAATGAATGACTTACTCCAAAACTTCAACGATAGTTTACAGACAGGTTTTGTAGATAAATCAGTTATTTCAAATCTTAATTACCAACCAAAGTTACTCGTCAACCAAAAGAATCCACCAAAAAAAGTATTGTCTTCCATTCTTCATGAACTTGAAAATTGCAGCCGGTTTTATATTTCGGTTGCCTTTATTACAACCAGTGGTGTTGCTACCATTATCAACACTCTTAAGGAGCTTGAATACAAAGAAATAAAAGGTGAAATAATAGTTTCCCAATATTTAAATTTCACCCAACCCGAAGCACTAAAAAGACTTCTCCAATTTAATAATATAGATCTTAGAATTGCCACAACTGGAAACGCTCATTCCAAGGGGTACATCTTTAAGAATAATGAACATTACAACTTAATTGTTGGCAGTAGCAATCTAACAGCCCAAGCTTTATCCGTCAATAAAGAGTGGAATATTAAAATATCTGCACTAGAACAAAGTGGCATAGTTAACAAAGTCTTAGGAGAGTTTTATTCCGATTTTGAAAAAGGAATTGTAGTAACAGAAGATTATATTTCTTCCTACGAAAAAATATATCAGAATCAATTTCTTGTTAATCGAAAAAATGAACCTAAAAGTTTTGACGAGCCTCAAGAACATATCCGTCCAAATTCAATGCAAATTGAAGCATTGGATAATTTAAGGAAATTGAGGGCCAATCAGAAGAATAAGGCACTCATAATTTCAGCAACAGGAACCGGCAAAACATATTTATCTGCCTTTGACGCCAAGGTATTTAATCCAAAAAGGCTGCTTTTTGTTGTTCATAGGTTAACCATTGCCCAAAGTTCTTTAATCACCTTTCGAAAGGTTTTTGGCGAGGATAAAACCATGGGATTGTATTCTGGAAATCGGCAAGATTTAGATTGCGATTTTGTATTCTCAACAATACAAACTATTTCTAAAACCAATCATTTAGATAATTTTTCAAAAGACCATTTTGACTACATTGTTATTGATGAATCTCACCGGTCGGGTGCCGACTCCTACATTCGCTTAATAGAATATTATAAGCCAAAATTCCTTTTAGGAATGACCGCAACCCCTGAACGAACTAATGGTGATGACATTTTCCAACATTTTGATCACAACATTGCTTACGAAATTCGCCTAAACAGAGCAATGGAAGAGGAAATGCTTAGTTCCTTTCAT
>CAKZNE010000183.1 GCA_937129395.1 uncultured Cryomorphaceae bacterium
TTTTACGAGAAAAAAAGGCTGCGGTTGAGATCGTTGCCTTGACTGCGCACGCTTTTGAAGCGGATCGACGTAAGTGCTACGACAGTGGAATGGGGCATTTTTTGACTAAACCGATTCGAATTCCTGAACTTGAAAAAGTTGACTTTCTGGCTCGTGTTAAAGGTGATAGTATGATTCCTAGTTTCAATAGTGGCGACCTAGTAGCCTGCCGAAAGATTCAAACTGACACCTTTATTCAATGGAACAAGCCTCATTTAATTGATACCATAGATCAAGGCCTAATGGTCAAAAGGGTGAAAAAAGGAAGCGCAGGACATATTGTTGCAGTTTCAGATAATAGCAATTATGATCCTTTTGAAATTCCAAAAGAGCAAATAAGAGGTCTTGCCATTATTGTTGGAGGTGTATTCTTTGAGTAATAATGAGGCAAAAAGGCAAAACCAATAATGAAATAATTCAATTTTTCAGGACATTATGTCATTTCTAAATTTCATTATTGGTTTTAATTCTTTTATGGGATTTCCCATAAAACGGCAAAACCAATAATGAAATAATTTTTTTTGGCTTTCATTTTAACAAAACCTAACCTTTACAGGCATTCACAAAGCTTTTAATAAACTTTATCTTCAAAAACCAAAGAATTGTCCATAAACCCAAAATGGCCAGATCGCCCATTCTATAAGGTTTTTCCTTTTTTTTGCCTTTTTTCATTATTGGTTCTGCCTATTATAATTTAATGTTTAATTAAAATGAAAATCAAAAAAAAAACCGCCCCGTAATAACGGAACGGTTTTAAAACTTTAAAGCATTAATGAATTATTTAGTTTCATCTTCTACTTCTTCAAACTCTACATCAGTAACATCATCTGCTGCACCTTCTGCTGAAGGATTTCCAGCATCACCGGCAGCACCTGCGTCTGGACCAGCTTCTGCTCCGTCTTGTTGAGCCTTATACATTTCTTCAGAAGCGTTTTTCCATGCTTCGTTTATTTTTTCCATAGCTGCATCAATCGCGGCAATATCTTGACTTTGATGTGCGGCTTTTAATTCAGTTAAAGCAGTTTCAATTGGAGCTTTCTTATCCTCAGATAATTTTTCTCCAAATTCTTTCAATTGCTTTTCAGTTTGGAAAACCATAGCATCGGCACCATTAATCTTTTCGATTTTTTCTTTGGCTTCTTTATCAGAATCAGCGTTTGCTTCTGCTTCGTTTTTCATTTTCTCAATTTCCTCTTTCGAAAGTCCAGAAGAAGCTTCAATACGAATACTTTGTTCTTTTCCTGTTGCTTTGTCCTTAGCGGAAACATTAAGGATACCATTCGCATCAATATCGAAGGTTACCTCAATTTGAGGAATCCCTCTTTGTGCTGGTGGAATATCACTTAAGTGAAAACGACCAATTGTTTTATTGTCCTTAGCCATTGGTCTTTCCCCTTGCAATACATGGATTTCAACGGATGGTTGATTATCGCTTGCAGTAGAAAAGGTTTCAGACTTTTTAGTAGGTACAGTAGTATTGGCTTCGATAAGGTGAGTAAGTACACCACCCATTGTTTCGATACCTAAAGAAAGAGGAGTAACATCTAAAAGAAGTACATCTTTTACATCTCCAGCTAAAACACCACCTTGAATAGAAGCCCCTAAAGCTACTACTTCATCAGGGTTTACACCTTTAGAAGGTTCTTTACCAAAGAAACTTTTTACAGCATCTTGAACAGCAGGAATACGAGTACTACCTCCAACAAGAATTACTTCATCGATATCAGAAACATCCATGTCTGCACCTTTAAGAGCAGTTCTACATGGCTCAATTGTTCTCTTGATTAAATCATCAGCCAATTGCTCAAATTTTGCACGGCTTAATGTTCTTACCAAGTGCTTAGGGCCGCTAGCAGTTGCCGTAATATATGGAAGGTTTATTTCTGTGCTACTTGCAGATGAAAGCTCAATTTTTGCTTTTTCAGCCGCTTCTTTTAAACGTTGTAATGCCATTGGATCTTTAGTAAGATCTACTCCTTCTTCAGCTGTGAATTCTGCTGCCAACCAGTCAATTAATACTTGATCA
This sequence comes from uncultured Cryomorphaceae bacterium, assembly GCA_937129395.1. Lineage (GTDB taxonomy): Bacteria > Bacteroidota > Bacteroidia > Flavobacteriales > Schleiferiaceae > CAKZNE01. Next base: position 2,066 of record CAKZNE010000183.1, read on the forward strand.
AAGTCATCACCGCCAAGGTGAGTATCTCCGTCAGTAGAACGTACCTCAAATACACCGTCTCCCAATTCAAGGATAGATACATCATGAGTACCACCACCACAATCAAATACTACGATTTTTTTGTCTTCGCCTTTTTTGTCAATACCGTAGGCAAGTGCTGCGGCAGTAGGCTCGTTAATGATTCTTCTTACCTGTAAACCAGCAATCTCACCAGCTTCTTTCGTAGCCTGACGTTGAGAATCGTTGAAATAAGCAGGTACAGTAATTACAGCTTCTGATACTTCTTGGCCCAAATAATCTTCGGCCGTTTTTTTCATTTTCTGTAAAACCATGGCAGATAATTCTTGAGGCGTATACATACGACCGTCAATATCTACTCGAGGAGTATTATTATCTCCTTTTACAACTTTATAAGGAACTCTATTTACTTCTTTTTGAACTTCCGAAAAACTGGAGCCCATAAATCTCTTGATTGAAGAGATAGTTTTTTGCGGGTTGGTAATAGCTTGACGTTTTGCAGGATCTCCTACTTTACGCTCTCCACCTTCCACAAATGCTATGATCGATGGTGTGGTTCTTTTACCTTCACTGTTAGGAATTACTACTGGTTCATTTCCTTCCATCACTGCTACGCAGGAGTTAGTCGTTCCAAGGTCTATTCCAATTATTTTTCCCATTTTTTACTAATTATTAGGATTTGGTAATTTATTTTCTTTCCAACAAATGTCAATCTTTATGCCAGTGGAGGAAAACAAAAAAGCCTGCCATTTATGACAGACTTTTTTGTTTTTAAAAATAATATGACAGTCTTTTTAGGTGTCTTAATGTCAGATTTACAGGCAGTCTATTGTAATGTTGCTGCCAACGTCTTTGCAAATACAGGTATCCGTTCCTTGCAATCGAATAAATCGCAGTGGACACATATCTGGATTTATCAGAAGGTTATCTTTTAAGGAAACAGGATTTCCACTTGAATTGAATTGAATATTGTCGTACTCCTTTTTAAATCGGCTTGCTAAAATTCCGATGCCATTGTCAACCAAGCCTAAAGCATCAGCAGGGTTCGGTCTGTTTTGGTTAATTCCAGTACTAGGCGTTTTTAATTCCGAATAAGTAAGGAAATTTTGATCTGCTGCCCAAAATTCAAATTTAATTCTTTGAAATTCTCTAAGCACATTGGCTTTTACTGGTATTCTGTTGGCAATAAGCCCAAATAAGCCATCAGTGCCTCCCGATGGTCCTATTGTATATTCAGTTCTTGGCCTTTGTTCTCCGTACTTAAATCGGATAGAATCTTCCCTAACCAATCCTGTGTTTTGGTCAATTTCTCTCCAATAAAAATTCATATAAACTTGAAAAAGAGCAGCACTTGCAAGTTCACGACTGTCATTGTTATCAAATTTTAAAGTTGAAGATCTTAGTGTTGCCGTGTTTGAAGTTGAGTTGAATAAAATGCTACTTCCTGAAATACTAATCTTATTCGGATTTAGAATGTTGGTTCTAGCCTTTGTAATTCCTTCGTTTGGTTTGGTGATTACCACCTCATATTCAAATTCTGAACTAATTGGGGTAGCACTAGGGATTTTGTAAATCCGATAATCACTTCCTACATCAAAAGGACCATTATCGTTTAAAGTTATGCTGCGGTCCTCAATTAAAGTAGTGGTTCCTTGAAGGTTATCGTCTTCATCATACCAATTTAATTCCACTGCCAAACTGCTGTAAAAAAAAGAATCTGGCTCGCTAAATGAATTTGAAGCAGCCTCAGAACCCAAATAACCTCTTTCAATTCTAATGAAATTTTCATCAGACAAAGGGTCAATAAGCCCAAACACAACTGTGGTGTCTTTCCAGTCGGCTGTAATTTTTAATTCATTATCACAAGAACTTATAGTTAAAACTAAAAGGAATGATAGAAAATAGAATAGACGCATTTATTATAAATTATGGTTCTTTGACTCTGCAATCAGTAAATGGTTGTTTTAAAACCAAAGGCTACAAAGATGGCCGCAAAAATATAACTTTGTACCAATCATCCTAGATTATTTTAAATATGTCCATAGCTAAATCTGATTTTAAGAAAGTAACCACGAATACGGTTCAGGAAATGAAAAGGAAAGGGGAGAAGATTTCCATGCTCACCGCCTATGATTATACCCTTGCCAAAATTATCGATTCTGCTGGTATAGATGTAATTCTGGTTGGGGATTCTGCCTCCAATGTAATGGCTGGACATGAAACTACGCTACCCATTACTTTGGATCAAATGATTTACCATGCAAGCTCGGTTATTAGAGCGATAGATAGAGCTTTGGTGGTTGTGGATTTACCTTTCGGGAGTTACCAAGGAAATTCCAAAGGTGCCTTAAGTTCTGCCGTTCGAATTATGAAAGAAAGTGGAGCACATGCCGTAAAATTAGAAGGAGGAGTGGAAATTTTAAATTCTATACAACGAATTTTAAGTGCCGGAATTCCTGTAATGGGACATCTAGGTTTAACCCCTCAGTCCATTTATAAGTTTGGAACCTACTCTGTTAGAGCCAAAGAAGAGGAAGAAGCAGAAAAATTATTAGCCGACGCTAGAGCTTTGGAAGAAGCTGGTTGTTTTGCCCTTGTTTTGGAAAAAATTCCTGCGAAATTGGCGAAAAGGGTAGCTGAAACTCTAACCATTCCTATTATTGGCATTGGCGCCGGTGGTGATGTTGATGGACAGGTTTTAGTCTTACACGATATGCTTGGGATGACTCATGAATTTGAACCTCGGTTTTTAAGAAGGTATTTAAATCTTTTTGAAAGTATTGGTGATGCCGTAAAGGATTATGTGAAAGATGTGAAGTCTGAAGATTTCCCAAATTCTAAAGAACAGTACTAATTGTCATTAAAAAAAGCTAGAATATTATTTGAGGACAATCATTTGATTATTGTCAATAAACTCGCTGGAGAACTTGTTCAAGGAGATTTTACTGGGGATAAACCTTTATTGGAAATTGTAAGGGATTATATAAAGGTGAAATACGAAAAACCGGGAAATGTATTTGTTGGTTTAGTACATCGATTGGATAGACCCACCTCCGGAATTGTGGTTTTCGCGAAAACTTCTAAGGCCTTAACTCGGATGAATGCTTTGTTTGAGAAGAGGGATGTTGATAAAAGATATTGGACTTTAATAAAAGAAAAGCCGCGGCAAACCACAGAACGCTTGGTTCACTATTTAAAAAAAGACCCCGCAAAAAATAAATCCTTTACCTACAGGAAGGAACAAAATGGGGTAAAAAAGGCTGCTCTTAGCTATTCTGTTTTGGCAAAATCGGAGTCATTCTATTTATTGGAAATTGAATTGGAAACTGGAAGACATCACCAAATAAGGGTTCAATTAGCCTCCATTGGCTGCCCCATCAAAGGGGATTTGAAATATGGTTTCCCGAGGAGTAATAAAGATGCTAGCATTTCCCTTCATGCAAGATCTCTTTCTTTTGTTCACCCAGTTAGCAAGGAATTAATAAATGTAAAAGCTCCATTGCCCTTAAGCGACAATGTTTGGAAATACTTTAATAGTTTGGAAATTTCCAAAATTTAATAGATGCAGTTACTAATAGAAATAAGCATCTTTTTGTTGGTTCTTGTCCTTCTGCAATATATTGTTTCAATAAAAACAAGAAAGAATGATAGGCCCAAGACAGCAAGTTCCAAACAAATCGAAAAATTTAAAAATGGCATTCTAGGCTTTTTTATTTTCGCTTGCTTAAGTTTTATTCTTATTTATTTCAGCCTTTTTCTTTTCCATAGAATTGCGGGTTTTGAATATTTCCTTTTTGTAGAATCTATCAGTTTAATCTTACCCGCATTGGTTTTGGGGTATGTACTTAGTTTTCTTCAAAATAACAAATCTGATGAACAGGAAGTTGAAAAAAACAAGACTAAAAGGATTAAAAAAATAATGAAGGTTGGTCTAACTCTAGTCCTTGTTGCCTTTCTTTTATTTGTTGATTTCAGTCATTATTTGCGGTTGGATAAGCGGTATTTATATTTTAAGGTGTCCAATGAGCCCGAGAAAGTTATTCCACTATCGTCCATTTTAGAAATCAAAGAATCAGAGAATTTACATTTCACAATTTATTGTCAAGATTTGGAAATTAAAACTGATAAACTAGGTGGTGATATTCAGGCTTTTATCAGCGAGTTGAAAAGGAAAAAGAAGGAGTTAAATAAATAATTTTCAAACTGACTCATTTTCCATTATTTTCAACTTTTGAAAATTGTTTAATATGGAAGAGGAGAGATCCAAAATATCCCTAAACCAAAACCAATCTCGAGATTCTAAATCCAGGGAAGATTTGGGGCAAAATTGGGAAATATTAGACCCCAATTTGGCAGAAAGCAGAAGAGGGTTTTTGAAAAAAGGCGCATTGATAACTGCGGCGAGTCTCCTGGGTACTCCTATGGTTTTTGGGAAATTGTTTCCATCCAACCTAATACCAATTGGGCTAGGTAACTCTAATGACGATTTTCAAATTCTAGGAAAAAGCGATCAACTTAAAATATTAAACCAAAGGCCTGTTAATGCTGAGGTTCCTCCTCATTTATTAAATGACTTTAGTACTCCCAACGAGCTCATTTTTGTTAGAAATAATGGTATTCCACCATTAAATCCAGATCCACAAAAATGGGTTTTAGAAATTGAGGGGGAATCTGCGACGCAAAAAGTCAGCATTAGCATACAAGATTTAAAATCAAAGTTTAGCCATTACAGTTACCACTTAACTTTAGAATGTGGTGGAAATGGTAGAGCGGAATTTAATCCCCCTGCTGCTGGAAATCAATGGACAACTGGTGCCATTGCTTGTGCAAAATGGACAGGTGTAAGATTAAAAGATGTACTGGAATTTGTAGGAGTAAAGGAAGATGCTGTTTACGTCGCCTATTATGGTGAGGATACTCATTTGAGTGGGGATAATTCAAAAGTTGTTATTTCTCGAGGGGTGCCAATTAAAAAGGCATTGCAAGAAGAATCATTAATTGCTTGGGCAGTAAATGATAAGGATATTCCTATTATGAATGGCTTTCCCTTGCGTTTGGTATTTGGTGGATGGCCGGCATCATGCTCCGGAAAATGGCTTTCTAAAATTGTTATCCGAAATAAAGTTCATGATGGCCCCAAAATGCTTGGAAAATCTTATCGGGTGCCTTGCAAACCTGTAATTCCAGGAGAAAAGGTAGATGATGAAGATATGTGCATTATTGAATCCATGCCAGTGAAATCTTTGATTACAAAACCCAAGTCGGGCGGGATTTTAACTAAAACTAATAAGCTAATTGTTCAAGGAAAGGCTTGGGCTGGAGATCTGTTTGTTGCAAAAATGGAGGTTTCAATAAATTTTGGAAAGACCTGGCAAAAAGCAAAATTGGAAAAAGCAGTAAATAAAACAGCATGGCAGGAGTGGGAATTGGAAGTTCAATTTCCTGAAAACGGCTATTATGAAGTTTGGGCAAAAGCAACAGATTCTGAAGGCAGTTCACAGCCTATGGTAGTGCCTTCGTGGAATCCAAAGGGTTATTTGAATAATGCCGCTCATAGAATTGCAATAAAAGTGGATCGTGTTTAATGGAAAATGAAAATCGAAATTTTCTCTTGGCCATTTTCAAATGGTTGAAAAATATTAATCTGCTTTTGATAATTACGGTCCTTTTGTGGCTGGTTTTGATTTTTAATAAACTGTAAAGTTGATAGAAAGCTCAGAAAATATCAAACTAAAAGAACAAATCCATAAACGGATCCAATGGATGATTCGCCTAATTGGACTAAATCTAATTTTGCTTTTAGTTTGGTTTTACATTCCTCAAAAAGTAGAAATTGAGAATATAAAACCAATTTTGTCCGAACCCATGTTGGCAATAGGCTCTATCGATCCAGATTCTCAATTAGTTGTGGATGAAGGCTATATTCAGGTGAAACAGCATTGTCAATCTTGTCACAGTATGGCTCTTGTAACACAAAACTATTTTAGCAGAGAGGTTTGGTTGGAGAAAATACGGTGGATGCAAGCCGAACAAAATTTGGCTGACTTAGGAGAAAGTGAAAAACCCATTTTGGATTATTTGGCAAAACATTATAATCAAAACCATAAACCGGGGGGAAAATCCATTTCTGGAAGAAGAAGAAATTTAGATCCAGAATGGTACAAATTAGACTAAAACACATTTTTGTTTTTTTGATTTTGGTAAATCTTTCCTGTCAAGAAAACAAACCTTATAAAATCCGAAACCCAGAGGAAATAAAGTCTGTGGAACTTTCTTTCGAAAAAGAAAAGTCCAGTATTTCAGAACACTCCCAAATTGCAGATTGTATCGAGGTTCTTAAAAAAATCGACCATCTAGGAAATTGTAAATTAATTGATGTTCGAAAAGTTGAGGATTATGAAAAAGGTCATATCCCTGGGGCCATTCAAGTTTGGAGGAAGGATTTTAATGAGACGAGAAATGGGCTAAATAGCTTTGTGGCCTCAAAAAATAAAATGGAGGAATTGCTGTCGAAAATGGGAATTGACAATAAGGACACCCTGTTATTATATGATGATCGAGGAGGGGTAAATGCCGCGAGATTTTGGTTTGTTTTGAAACATTATGGTTTTGATAATATTAGATTCCTAAACGGTGGAATTGTAAAATGGAAAATCCTAAAATTTCCTTTAGACACAATCACTCCCCTTATTAAAGAGAGCGGCTTTGTTTTTAGCACATCTCCAGAAAGAATAAATATTGAACTAGATGAATTTCTGAAAATAATGGATGGAGTTACAATTCTCGATTCTCGTACTCCTCATGAGTTTTCTGGAGAAATTATAAAAAAAGGAGCGGCAAAAGGGGGAAGAATAAAGGGCTCTGTCCGTTTTGATTATTCTGAATTAAACAAAATTTCTATAGGTGAGGATCATTGTTTCAGAGAACCCTGGGTAGTAAAAGAAAAGCTCGAAAATCTAAAAATTGATTTAGATAAAGAGATGATTGTTTATTGTCAATCTGGTGCCCGATCTGCTTTATTGGCTTTTTATTTTAGAGAAATTCTAGAAATGAAAGATGTAAGAAACTATGATGGGTCATGGATTGAATGGAGTCATAGGGAAGATTTACCTTTTCAAAAAGGCTAAAAAAAAGGAAAGCCTCGCCAGCCCTTAACTAAGGCCGACGAGGCTTATTATATATAGACTAATCTGCAGATTAGGAAATCTCTATAGTCTTTGGAGCCGGTGTTTTAGCTTCTTCCTTTTTGGGTAAACTAAGACTTAAAACACCATTTTCATAAGATGCCAAAATTGCATCCTCAGAAATTTTGTTTTCAGGCAATTGGAAGGACCTGGTAAAAGAATTTTGAATAAACTCCCTTCTGGTGTAATTATCTCCCTCCTCTTTTTTGTCTTCCTTACGTTTTGCCTCGATGGTTAAAAGTTTGTTTTCAATCTTTACTTTAAAATCCTCCTTACTAAACCCGGGGGCAGCCAAATCCACTTTAAAATCAGCCTCCGTTTCGGAAATGTTTACTGGTGGAAGTTTGTTCCATTTGGAGTCTGCACTTGTGCTGAGCTTAAAAAAGTCATCCTCGAATAAATTGTTGAATGCGGGTTGAAAGTGAGAATTAAATCCTGGGTTTCTTTTAATAATTTTCATGATATCTGAATTTAAGTTTATTTTATTAATCATGATTCGATGTAGTCAAATCGAGTACCAAATCGAAAATTCAAAACATTTGGACGAATACCGAGACACGATGTCAGTTTTACGATTTAATTAATGACATATAGTCTTGTTGGTTATGTTTTTAATGTTAATTTTGACAGCTAAATAGGTTTTAGATTTACAAGAAATAGAAATAGGGTTTTATGAAAAAGATTTTTGCTTACTCCACAGTTTTTTTGCTTGCAGCATGTAGTACAGTTTCCTTAACAGGAAGAAAAAGATTGCCTTTATTACCAGCAGGACAAATGCAATCCATGAGTTATTCCCAGTACGATCAAGTAATGAAGGATAGTCCAAAAAGTAGCAATGCGCAATGGACAAAATGGGTAAAAGACTGCGGGAATAAAATCCGACTTGCTGTAGAACAAGATAAGAACAGAAGAAACGAAGCCAAGGACCTTGAAGGATATGCTTGGGAGTTTAATTTACTAGAAGAGGCAAATACGGTAAACGCTTGGTGTATGCCAGGAGGAAAGGTTGCTTTTTACACTGGGATCATGCCGATTTGTGCAGATGAAAAAGGAGTAGCCGTTGTAATGGGCCATGAAATAGCACATGCTATTGCACGCCATGGTGCAGAAAGAATGTCCCAGGGATTAGCTCAACAAGCTGGTGGTGTTGCACTAGGCTTGGCAATTAAAGATAAACCTGAACAAACGCAAGCCTTATTTATGGGCGCCTATGGAGTAGCATCTCAGTATGGTGCTTTATTGCCATTTAGTAGATTACACGAAAGTGAAGCAGATAGAATGGGTTTAATTTATATGGCCATGGCTGGATACGATCCGAGAGAGGCTCCTAAATTTTGGGAAAGGATGGCTGCAAAGTCTGGAGGAAATGCACCAATGGAATTTTTATCAACCCATCCAAGTCATAGTACAAGAATTGCCAACCTTAACAAATGGATGCCGGAGGCCTTGGGTTACTACAATCCTAACAAATAGTTTTTAATAGGAATTCATTGAAGCTAAAAGATTTTTCCAAGCTTTATTGGTCATTTGTGCTTTTCCATCTGGCCATTATTTACCGGCCAGATCCTGCCTTATTTTATGTTAGCAAGCCTTTGGTGCTTATTTCCTTGCTTTTATTCTTTTTGAGTAAGGTTGAAAAACTGCCCAATACTACTAAATGGTTGGTGACTATTGCTTTGGCTTTTTCCTTAGCGGGAGATATTTTCCTAATGAAATTCCAATTTGATTTCTTTTTGGCGGGTGTGGGCTGTTTTGGTTTGGCCCATGTTTTCTATGCTTTATTTTTTAATAGAAGAAGACAAGGGGATTTTCATATTCCTTCCCTGCTTATCAATATAGTATTTGTAGGATTATTGATTTTTAGTCTCAATGAGTTTACAGAATTACCAAAGGACTTAGTATTACCGGTAAATATTTACGGCGGATTACTGGGTTTAAATTTAATTGCCTCTGTTCAATTTAATTTCAGCAATAAGCTTTCAAATTATTGGCTACCCCTGGGAGTCCTGCTTTTTGTGATTTCAGATTATATGCTTGCACTAGATAGGTTCAATGGTCTGCCCAAAATTTATGAGTACTTGGTATTTAGTTCTTATGCTGCCGCCCAATATTTAATTGTAGTTGGGGTTTTGAAGCACTATAAAGTTTTGGGAGAAAAGAGTTTGGATCAAAACGGATCTACAACCTAGATTATCTTTAACGAATTTTCAAGGAATTGGTCTTCTGATATTGTAGATATTCCACAAAATAAATTGGAAGTATCTAAGATTAAAAAGGGTTTTCAAAAATCATTACCTTTGAATTATGGCTAATCAGGACAGGTATGAAATATTAGAAAATGCGATTATGGGTGGATTATTTGGAGCTACTCTAGGTTTGCTTTTTACAGAAAAAAAAGAATCGAGGGTAATTGCATCCTTAGTAGGTGCAGCCTTGGGAGCTACTTATCAAGCCTATAAAGAAGCAGAAAAAATTAATTCAGGAGTCCTTTTTGAAGAAGATAATATTATTTACCGCGAATTACCAAATGGCGAAAAAATTCTAGTGAAAAAGTTGGAAAGGCAACAAACCAAAGTCCCAAAAACTTTTACCCTTGGTTAAATCAAAGCGATTAAGGGTTTTTGCAGGCCCTAATGGTTCTGGTAAAACAACCTTGGCAAACAAGCTAATCGAAAACGGTGAATTCAACGCATCTGCCTTTGTTAATGCAGATGAAATTGAAAGGGAAATTGGATCAAAGAATGGCCTGGATTTTTCTCAATATCATCTTACTTTGGAATTAAATCCGTTAAAGCAATACTTTCAAAATTACGGGATGAGCCTTTCAAAAACAGAGGATGATAAAATCCCAGAAAAGTTCGCTACTGATGGGGGAAGGTTAAAATATTCTGGGATTATAAATTCATATATCGCGTCTGATCTTGCGGCCTATGTTAGAGAGCAATTGCTAGCAAACGGTGAAAATTTTTGGTTTGAAACTGTTTTTTCACATACTTCCAAATTGGAAATTATGAAAAAAGCAAGAGATTTGGGGTATAGAATTTATTTCTATTTCATTGCAACGGATGCCCCTGAAATTAATATTGACAGGGTGAATAATAGGGTTGCCAAAAATGGACACCCCGTACCAGAAGATAAAATTAGGTCTAGATATTATCGTTCATTAGATTTATTGCTACCAGCTATAAAAATAAGCGATAGAGCATTTTTATTTGACAATTCTCAAAAAGCGTCGAGATACCTTTGTGAAATTGCCAAAGGTCAGAACGTAACAATGAAAACAAAAGACGTTCCCAATTGGTTTATTGATTTTGTTTACGGAAAAAAATGACGCCTTCCTTGCCAATAATTCATTTAGGGTCTTGATAAATTCTGACAAGTGATTTTTAAGGAAAAAGGAGGCCTAACTAAGAATATTGTTCAAGCCCATGTTTGCCAACTTAAAGGCAATCAAAACGGATCTACATCATAAATCACCCTTACTTTTTCCTTAGGATTGTTCTTAAAGAACATTTCAATCTTGTCTCGCAAATTGAATTTTACCTTTTTTAGTGAAACTTCTTCTTCCAATTTTAGCATTATTTCCATCTGGAATAGATTACGAAGTCTAGCCGTTAAAGGAAACTCTGGACCTAAAACTCGATCTCCAAAAACCCCTCGTAATTCCTTTCCTATCAAACCCGCCGATTGTAGTAAATGAAAACGGTCCTTATGTTTTAGTGTGATTTTAATCAACCGGTTATAAGGCGGGTAGTTGTAATTTTTGCGTTCATAAATACCATCCAAATACAAATTTAAAAAATCATTATCCATAACCTTGCGAATAACCTGATGGTAGGGATCTGAGGTTTGAATCAATACTTTTCCTCGGTCTCCTTTTCTTCCTGCTCGCCCAGCCACTTGCGCCATAAGGTGAAAGGCTCTTTCCTGACTTCTAAAATCTGGAAAATTTAATAAGGTGTCAGCATTCATTATTCCCACCAAAGCCACATTTTCAAAATCTAAACCTTTGGTTACCATTTGGGTTCCAACTAAAATATCAATTGCCCCATCCTCAAATTCTTGAATAATATTCTCGTAGGCATTTTTCTTTCGAGTGCTGTCCAAATCCATCCGCTTTATTACTGCCTTTTCCAACATCAACTGTAAATCATCCTCCAATTTCTCTGTGCCAAATCCCAAGGCTCTAATTTCACTGCTGTTGCAAGCTGGACAGCGCTGCGGAACCTTTCTGGAAAATCCACAATAGTGACATCGAAGCGTATCTAAATGTTTATGATAGGTAAGGGTAATATCGCAGTTTTTGCAATGGGTTACCTCCCCACAATTATTGCATTGAACCATGGTAGAAAAGCCACGACGGTTTTGAAAAAGTATGACCTGTTTCTTGTTTTTCAAAACCTCTTTAATCGCATTGATCAATTCGACACTAAAATGACCCTGCATTTCCTTTTTGGATCGAGCTCTCTTTAAATCAATACATTGGATTTCTGGCAATGGAATATCGCCATGTCTTTTAAATATTTCTACCAAGCCAAATTTTTTTCTTTTGGCATTGTAGTAGGTTTCAAATGAAGGAGTTGCGGAGCCTAGTAAAACTTTGGTTTTATGAATTTTAGCTAAAACAATGGCCGAATCTCGAGCATGGTATCTTGGGGCTGGATCTTGTTGCTTAAAACTAGTTTCATGTTCTTCATCAACTACTATCAAACCTAAATTGGAAAAAGGCAAAAGTAAACTGCTTCGGGCACCAATTACAACAACGGGTTTTTCCGGATTCTCCACCAATTCTAACCAAGTTTCAACCCTTTTTCTGTCGCTAAACCTGGAATGATAAATCAGAACTTTATCTCCAAAATATTGTTGCAAGCGACCAATCAGTTGAGTGGTTAAAGCAATTTCGGGAACGAGATATAAAATCTGTTTGTTTTCTTTTAAAGCTTCGTCAATTAGCCTTACATAAATCTCCGTTTTCCCAGAGCTTGTAATGCCATGAAGTAAAACAGTATCCTTTGTTTTAAATTCGTTTTTAATTTCTGAAAAAGCCTTTTTTTGATATTCATTTAGGCCTTTTAGGTCGAAGGTGTCATCTGAATATTTCTCCTCAATATCTTTATCAAAATAGATATGAAACAAGCCCTTTTTTTCCAAAGACTTTAGGCTTGAACTTGAAGAAGCACTTTCTTTAATTAATTGAGTTGCTCCTAACTTTTTATTTTCTCCTAGCCGGCCTTTTAAGGCAAAATAGCTTAATAATAAGTCTCTTTGCTTTGGAGCTTTTTCCAATTTTTCAAACCATCCCGGAATTTCAGTTTCTTCAATTTCTGGATGGATTTCTACATACCTTTTTTGCTTTGGTTTATAGCCGGTTTTCAATTCCTCTTCCAAAACAATATAATGCTTGGCCAAAAGGACTTGAATTATTTTTAGAGGGTTTTTAATATTGATGATTTCTGCAATCTCCTTTACAGATAATGAATCCTGACTTTCCAAAGCTTCAATGATCAAAAATTCGTTATCGCTTATTTCATCATCATTTATCACTTTGAGGTGATTCCGTAAAACGACAGTTTCACTTTCCAGTTTCAAACCAGAAGGAAGGGAGGCCGTCATTAGCTCACCTTCAAAACACATGTAATATTCCGCAATCCATTTCCATAAAACCATTTGTTTGGTAGTTACAATGGCATGAAGATCTTCTATTTCTAAAATTTCTTTGGTTTGGTAATCCGGCTTTTCCGAATGGATATTGGCCACTAAACCAGTATATAATTTACGCTTACCAAGCTGAACAACCACACGCATGCCTACCCCTAAAGTATCCTGCATAAAAGGCGGAATTTGGTAGGTATAATTCTGCGGTAATGAAAGTGGTAATATTATTTCAGCAAATAAATCCATGGAAGGCAAATGTGCTAAAATTTAAGAATTAAACAGGTCTAATTTTTTCAAATTAATTTAATGATAAAGGACTTGTCCCAATATTTTCCTGTTACCAAGAAATTCCCAGTTTCTGGAATGTAGGCGATACCATTTAAAACCTCCGCTTCAGGGTTATTGAGGTTTTTTCGAAGGGCACTTAAATCCAAATAAGCTTCTGCAACTCCATTTTCAGGGTTAATTACAAAAATATAATCTGTAGTATAAATATTGGCATAAAGCTTTCCGTTAACAAATTCCAATTCATTTACCTGGCCTAAAGGCTGCCTCCCGTTGTAAATTTCCTGACCACGCTTAATATTCATTTTTGAATCTAAAAAATAAATAATATGGCTCCCATCCGAAAGGATCAAATTTTGTCCATCATTAGCCAAACCCCAACCCTCAACCGTAGGTATTGAAAATTCTCCAATTCTAAATAAGTCTAAATCATATTGAAAGCCTTTTCTAGCTTTCCAAGTTAGCTGATAAACTGTATCTCTTAATATGGTTAGTCCTTCCGCAAAAATAGTACTTGCCAGAGGGTGAGATTTTAGAATCTCCTTTTTGGGGAACTCTTGTTTTCTTATTTCCGACTGTCTATACTGACCCAAACTTTCATAAAGAAAACCATTGTGAATTTCCAATCCTTGGGTATAGGCTTTAGGGTCGTGAGGAAGAGCCTTTACCACCTCATACAAAAGAGGTTTAATTTTCTTGTTGGAAAGAATCTTAAGATTTACATTTCCAAGCTTTTCCTTTCCTTTTTGGAAGGCTTTAAATCTTATTGATTTGGTTCCTACTTGGGAGTAACTAAGTGCAATTTTTTTAGATGATGGGGTGAATTCTTTCCACAAAGATCCATTTACATACAGGGAATCAAATTGTTCGTCAAGTTTTCCAATGCCAATATCGAAACTGGTATTGATGAAAATTTCTTTTTTTTCAAGCCGAAGTACGAGCTTCTCATTTTTAATTCTATCTATAGGATCCTCGCAAGAGTGGAGAACAAAAAGGGACACAAAAAGAAACGCGGATATTTTTAGAAATTTATTCACTTTTATATTTTGATTTTTTGCTTCCAGCGTATAGATCATAACGCACTAGCCAACTCTCTAATTTACCATTGAAAAGCTGAATTCTTTGTGAAGGTTTTAGGCCAATATTTTTTATTCCTTCTGAAGAAGAGGTAAAAATCCAAGCGCTATACCCACCAAATTCTTGTTTCAGTGTATCTCCAATTCCACTATATAGTTCGGGAATATCGGCTTCCATTTTTTCACCATAAGGTGGATTAAACACCAAAAGCCCCTTATCTTTAAAATCTTCATGCTTCTTAAATTTTAAGAAGTCCATTTTCTGAACAGAAATCTCATCTTCCATCAAAGCAGAACGAAGGTTTTTCTTCGATTTCATAACAGATAAGGTATCCCTGTCATAACCCTCAATTTTAAAGTGAAAGTTTTTTTCCTTCGTCATAGCCTTCCCAAACAAGAGTTTAAAAAGATCCTCATCGTAATTTTTCCATTTCTGAAATCCGAATTCTTTTCTAAAAATATTTGGAGCAATATTGTGAGCCATTAAAGCAGCCTCAATCAAAAGGGTTCCAGATCCACACATAGGATCAATAAAGTTTTTCATGCCATCCCAACCCGCAAGAGATAAAATTCCCGCCGCTAAAACTTCACTAAGAGGAGCAATATTCGCATCTACTCGATATCCTCTTTTATGTAAGGATTGACCAGAACTATCTAAAGAAACCGTAACATTTTCATTGTGGATATGTACATTAATTCTGATGTCTGGATCGCTCGTATCCACGGAAGGCCTTTCATCGAATTTATCGCGAAAACGATCCACAATAGCATCCTTAGATTTTTGAGCAATAAAGAGACTATTTCTATACTGGCGGGCATTTACAACAGCGTCGATTGCTATACTTTGATTAAAATCAAAATAATCTTCCCAAGGAATTGCATTGATTTTTTTATAAAGTTCTTGTTCGTTTCTAACTTTAAACTCAGCCAATGGAACGATTATTCTCAAGGCAGTTCTACACCACAAATTGGCCTTGTAAACGAAACCTAAGTCACCTTTAAACCGAACTCCTCTTTTTATAGTTTGTACATTTTGTGCACCTAACACTCTTAGCTCCTTAGCTAAAACGTCTTCCAAACCATGGTAGGTTTTGGCAATAATATTTAGGTTCTCAGGATTCAATATCGAAGCTTTCAAATTTATAAGTAACATCCCCCTTTTCTTGGGTATTGCTTTGGGTAAAAATCACATCACTAGTTAAGGTGTCAGCGCCATTTAATTCGGCATATACCGTATCAATCCAAACTTTCTCATTTTGGAAAAAGCTTACTTTCAGACCTTTAATCTCCTTTTTATTGTCGGGAGATTTTATTTTCAGACTAAGTCCGTAAACACTATTGGAACCAAGTTTGGTTTCAAAAACTTCACTTTTTACCACATACTCCGCGGGTTCTATACTCGTTTCAGAACAAGAATTCAAGGTAATTATCCCTAGTGCTAAATAGAATGTTTTTTTCATTGAAATAATATTTTGCTCGGCAAAGGTACTATTGTAAAAGCAGAATTAAGTCATTGTTGAAAATCTCCTTAGCAAGCAAGGACTATAAGTTCTAAAACAATAAAAAAATAATTTAGGTTTGTAAATATGAGCAATTTACATTTCCTCGATTGGGCCGTTATTATTGGTTTTATGAGCTTTTTCATTTTTATCGGAATTCGATATAAAGCAAAAGCGGGTAACAGTTTAAGTGACTTTTTTTTAGGAGGACGAAATCTACCCTGGTATATCGCAGGAGTAAGCATGGTGGCTACCACTTTTGCCGCAGATACTCCTTTATGGGTAACGGAAAAAATTGCGCAACACGGAATCTCAGGAAACTGGTTGTGGTGGAATATGCTTATTGGAGGAATGTTTACCACCTTCTTTTTTGCAAGATTGTGGAGAAGAGCAAATATTCTTACCGAATTGGAACTGCTAGAAATTAGATATAGTGGCCCCATTGCCAAATGGTTACGTGGAGTGAAAGCGGTTTACCTAGGCCTTTTTATGAATACCGTTATTATTGGTTGGGTAAACGCTGCCTTGATTACTATCCTTAAAATATTTTTTGAAGTTAATTATTGGACGGCCTTTGGAATAGTGGCACTCGCCATGGTTTTGGTAGCTATTTACAGCGCCCTTTCTGGTTTACTTGGAATTGCCATTACCGATTTTTTCCAATTTATAATCGCCATGGGTGGCTGCATAATTTTGGCCTATATCGTTTTAAATTCGCCAGAAGTGGGTGGAGTAGATGGACTAAAAGCAAAGCTTCCATCCTGGCGATTGGATTTATTCCCCAAAATTTCAGGAGCATCAGATTTAGCCATTGGAACTTTTTCTTTATCCGCCGGAGCCTTCTTTTCTTATATGGCTGTACAGTGGTGGGCGAGTTGGTATCCTGGTTCTGAGCCGGGTGGTGGCGGATATATTTCCCAAAGAATGATGAGTGCTAAGGATGAGAAAAATGCCGTTTTCTCTAGTTTGTTTTTTCAAATTGCGCATTATTGTCTAAGACCATGGCCATGGATTATTGTGGGATTATGTGCCCTTGTTTTATATCCAGATTTACCAATTGCAGAATCCAGAAAAGGCTTTGTCTATATCATGCGAGACTTTCTTCCTGTTGGTTTAAAGGGGCTTTTGCTGGTAGGATTTTTCTCTGCTTATATGAGTACTATTTCCACCCAATTAAATTGGGGAGCAAGCTATCTTACCAACGATTTGTATAAAAGATTTATGAGGCCAGAAGAGTCTTTCCCAACTAAAGAAGAGGCCCAAAAAACTTATGTCTTAGCTGGACGTGTCATAACCATTTTAATAATGATAATTGGACTTGGAGTAAGCACTCTTATTGAAACCATAGACGAAGCAGCCCAATTTTTAATTGCTAGTGGAGCTGGACTGGGAATGGTTTTAATATTAAGATGGTATTGGTGGAGAATAAATGCTTGGAGCGAATTGATAGCCACTTTAGCACCTTTTTTAGGAATGCTTATTTCCAAAACAATTTTAAGAGACATTTTACCCGAATCCTTTTTTGAGCAAAATGGAGATTTCCTTTTCACTGTGGTATTTACATCCATTGCTTGGATTATCGCCACTTTAGTTACCAAACCTACGGACAGAAATGTTCTTTTGTCTTTTTACGAAAGAGTAAAACCAGGCGGTTGGTGGAAAGGTATACAGCCCAATGGAGAATCGAATAAAGGCCTAAATTATCTATTCGTTTGCTGGGTCTCTGGAGTTTTAATGGTGTATTCTGTGCTGTTCCTTTTGGGATATCTAATTTTTAAAGAGTGGACGTCCTTTACAATTTGGACAGCCGTTTTTGCCTTCAGTTTTGTTCTTTTGAGATGGTCCATGAAAAAAGCGGGCTTCTTTAATTCCTAGCAACCAACATTATAATTATAGGTTTTCGGCTTAAGCCCAATTTTAAGATTTTACTATGCTTAAGTTTGCAAAAAATTAAAGGGCTTGGGAATTACAGAATACCTTTTATTATTTGGTGGTGGACTATTAGCAGGGATAATGAACACCCTTGCTGGAAATGGTTCTGCCATTACTTTAAGCCTTCTTATATTTTTGGGACTTCCTCCTAATGTCGCTAACGCCACCAACAGAATCGGGGCCATGGTGCAAACGATAACAGCAGTTTTAAGTGTAAGGAAAACCCCTCGAACAAAGTTCATGTTCAAAGAAACTCAATGGTTTTTTATTCCTTCTCTTATTGGTTCTACCCTTGGTGCGTTTTTAGCTGTGAAAATCGATCCAGGAGTTTTGGAATTTATGATCGGCATCATAATGTTATTGTTGTTGGCGACCCTTTTAAATAAACCTAAAAAGTGGCTAAAAGCGACCAACCTTGGTTCCAAATCAAAAACACTTTTAAATTGGTTTTTAATATTTCTGATTGGATTGTACGGGGGCTTTTTACAAATGGGTATTGGAATTATGATCCTGAGTGTATTGGTCCTTTTAATGCAATACAGTTTAAAAGATGGAAATATTATAAAGCTGTTGCTTGCCATGGTTTTCCTTATTCCTGCCTTTTTTGTTTTTCTTGGTAGTGGGGAAATGCAATGGAAACCTGGTGTGGCCTTAGCTTGCGGACAAGCAATTGGGGCCGTTATTGGTGCCAGATATATTTTATTTTTGCCTAAGGCCAATACCTATGTAAGATGGTTGCTTATTGTGATTTTAAGTATATCTTCCATCGTTATGCTGCAATTGCACACATTATTATTTAATTTGTTTCAATAATTAGAATTATGAGTTCGGAAGACTGGTTTGAATCTTGGTTTAATACAAGCTATTACCATAAGCTGTATGCTCATCGCGATGATACAGAGGCTCAATTGTTTATCTCCAATGTTTTGCGAGCTTTGCCTATAAGCCCAAAATGTAAACTCTTGGATTTGGCATGCGGGCGTGGTAGACATTCCATTTTCTTAAATGATAATAATTGCGATGTTATTGGTTTGGATTTATCCGAAAAGAACATTGAATTTGCCAAAACTTACGAGTCGGAAAGATTAAAGTTTGAGGTAGGGGATATGCGCGAAGAATTTGGAAATCAACGTTTTGATTATATTTTTAATCTCTTCACCAGTTTTGGTTATTTTCAAGATAAAGAAGATAATAGTAGAGCTTGTCAATCCATCCATAAAGCACTAAAACCCGGAGGGAAGCTTGTGCTGGATTTCATGAATGTGAATAAGGTAAAATTGGGATTGGTAAAGGAAGAAATCAAATTAGTGGAAGGAGTTGAGTTTCATATTGAGCGATTTATTCGATCCAATAAAGTGGTAAAGAAAATTTCTTTTCAAGATAAAGGCCAGGATTTTAATTACGAAGAGCAAGTACAATTATTGGAATTGTCTGATTTTGAAGAGCTTTTTGCTAAATCAGATTTGAAAATAGAAAACACCTATGGAGATTTCAATTTAAAAGATTTTGACCCCATAAATTCAGAACGATTGATTTTATTTGCGTCCAGAAAATTATGATAGATTCCCTCATACTTATTGCCTCTGTAGCGCTTGGAAGTTTAATCGCTTACCTTTTAAAATCTTCCAAGAATAAATCACTAAAAATTCTTCTTACTTTTAGTGGTGCCTACTTATTAAGTGTGGGGCTTTTGCATTTGTTACCCGAAATTTACGACGGTCATAATCACAGTATGGGCCTTTATATTATGGGTGGTGTCCTTATCCAATTGATACTCGAATTTTTTAGTATGGGCGTAGAACACGGTCATGCTCACACCGAGCTTTTTAAAAACAAAGGAATCCCCATCGCCATTATTCTCAGTCTTTTTGTTCATGCCTTTATGGAAAGTTTACCCATTTCTTTGCATACAGATCACGGACATAGTAATTCCTTCCTTTGGGCTATTGTGGTGCACAAACTCCCTGTAAGTATTATTTTATTTTTAATGATTTCCGAAGTATTTCAATCCAAATGGAAAATTGCATTCTATATGCTTGCCTTTGCTTTAATTGCTCCACTTGGGGTTTTTGTAGGAGGTTATTTTGAGTTTTTAGCAGACTATTATCGTGAAATTACAGCTTTGGTTCTGGGAATATTTTTACATATTTCCACCACCATTTTATTTGAAGCCACACAATCTCATAGCTTCAATATTATTAAGTTTATAACCACACTTGCCGCTGTGGCTATAGCTTGGTTAAGCGCTTCTTCCCATTAATCAATATTCTCCTTTTCTGCTTTTATAAGAGTATAATGGAGATTGAGGACTTCATAGAAATTAGCAATCGACATTATTCACCATGGACAACAGAATGCTTATTTTTGTCCTCGCTATCAAAATAAAAAAAGGATAGTTAAATCAAATAAGTAATTAAATAAAACAAAATAGAATGGCTGTACTTGTAGGAAAAAAAGCCCCAGTTTTCAATGCTTCTGCTGTAATTAACGGAGGAGAAATCGTAGAAAATTTTAGCTTAGAGCAATATGCTGGAAGCAAGCATGTAATATTATTCTTTTATCCAAAGGATTTTACTTTTGTTTGTCCAACAGAACTTCATGCATTTCAATCTAGGTTGGAAGAATTTGAAAAATTAGGAGTAGCAGTAGTTGCTTGTTCTACAGATACAGAACAATCCCACTGGGGTTGGTTGCAATTATCAAAAAAAGAAGGTGGAATTAAAGGGGTTACATATCCTATTGTAGCAGATACCAACAAAACCATTTCTGCAAATTTTGACGTTTTAGCCGGAAACTACTTTTTTGACGAAAACGAAGAAATGCAAGCTGAAGGGGAAATGATAGCTTACCGTGGTCTTTTTCTTATCGACAAAGAAGGTATTGTACGTCACCAATTGGTAAATGATTTGCCATTAGGTCGTAATGTTGATGAAGCTTTACGTATGGTAAAGGCCTTGCAGTTTGTTGAAAATAATGGAGAGGTTTGTCCAGCAGATTGGAATGAAGGAAAATCTGGAATGAACGCGACTCATGATGGTGTAGCTTCTTATTTAAGCGAAAACTAGAATACCTCTAAAGAGTATTTAAAAGGCGGTTCCATTTGGTTCCGCCTTTTTGTTTTTATGGATTTTTAAATCCTTTGGTGAAAACAGAAATATCCAGAAAAGGAAGGCCCAGTATCATTCGAATTAATTTTCTTTGTTTTTCATTAAGATACATCTCAGTTAAAAATATATAGCATGATAAATCCATTATTGGAAAAGTTTGAAACTCCATTTGAAACAGCCCCATTTCATCTTATTAAAGAGGAGCATTTTTTACCAGCCATTGAAGAAGGAATTAAAAGAGCCAAAAAGGAAGTTTCAGAAATCGTCAACAATCCGGCGGAAGCCACTTTTGAAAATACCATCGAAGCCTTGGAGGCTGGTGGAAATTTGGTAGGAACAGTTGCCGAAATATTTTTCAACCTAAACTCAGCAGAAACCAATGATAAAATTCAAGAATTAGCACACAGTATTTCTCCTTTGCTTACCGAATATGGAAATGACATTATGCTAAACGAAGAATTGTTTAAAAGAGTGAAATCAGTTTACGATAAAAGGGAAACCCTAAATCTTGGAAAGGAAGAAAGCATGCTTTTGGATAAAACCTATTTGGGATTTAGCAGAAATGGAGCCTTATTAAATGAAGAAGATAAAAACGAATTAAGGGAAATTGACAAAAAGTTATCTGGACTTTCCCTAAAATTTGGAGAAAATGTATTGGCCGAAACCAATGCCTTTGAATTACTTGTTGATGATGAAAAAGATTTAAAAGGATTGCCAGATGGAGCCATTGAAGCAGCTGCAGATACGGCTAAGGATGCGGGAAAAGAAGGATGGTTGTTCAATCTACAATACCCAAGTTATATTCCCTTTGTTACTTATGCAGATAATAGAAGTTTAAGGGAAAAAATGACCCTTGCCTTTGGTAGTAGAGCCTTTAAAGGGGATGAGTTTGATAATAAGGAAAATGTAAAGGCTATTGCCCAATTGAGATACAAACGTGCACAATTGTTGGGTTTTAAAAATCATGCGGATTATGTTTTGCAAAGAAGGATGGCCGAAAATGCAGAAACTGTAAATGGATTTTTGAAAAATATTTTGGAAGCCGCAAAACCTGCAGGGGTAGAGGAAGTAAAGAAACTAAATGCCTTTGCTAAAGAATTGGATGGTGCAGAAAATATTCAGAAATGGGATTTTGCCTACTATAATGAAAAGCTAAAACAAAAGGAATATGAAATTGATGATGAGATTTTAAAACCCTATTTCAAACTTGAAAATGTAATACAAGGTGCTTTTCATGTAGCCAAAAAACTTTATGGAATCGAATTTATAGAAAATGATGATATTCCAAAATACCATGAAGATGTAATTTGTTATGAGGTGTTGGATAAAGATCAAAGTCACCTTGCTGCTTTTTATGCAGATTTTTTCCCTCGTTCCGGAAAAAGAAACGGGGCTTGGATGACCAGTTACCGATCTCAAAAAATGCAAGGATCGAAAAATATCAGACCTCATATTAGTATTGTTTGCAATTTCACCAAACCTACTTCGAGCAAACCCTCATTACTAACCTTTCAAGAAGTAACCACCTTGTTTCACGAATTTGGTCACGCCCTACACGGAATACTGGCCAATGGAAAATATGGAAGCTTAAGCGGAACAAGTGTTTTTTGGGATTTTGTAGAACTTCCTTCTCAAGTAATGGAAAACTGGTGCTATGAAAAAGAATGCCTGGATTTATTCGCAAAGCATTATAAAACTGGAGAATTGATTCCTGAAGATTTAGTTCAAAAATTAAGAAATAGCGCCACCTTTATGGAGGGTTATGCCACTGTAAGGCAAGTTGGTTTGGCAAGTTTAGATATGGCATGGCATGGGGTAAATCCAAATCATATTTCAGATGTTTCCGAATACGAAAAACAAATTTTGGAAAACACAGACTTATTACCTGGAATAACATCTAGCAATACATCTTGTGCCTTTTCACACATTTTTCAAGGAGGTTATTCTGCTGGCTACTACAGTTATAAATGGGCAGAAGTTTTGGATGCCGATGCTTTTGAATATTTCAAAGAAAAGGGTATTTTTAGCCAAGAAGTAGCTCAGAAATTCAGAAAATTATTGTCCTCTGGTGGTAGTGTAAAACCTATGGATTTGTACAAAGAATTTAGAGGACAAGAGCCAGATCCCAAAGCCCTATTGAGAAGAGCGGGATTAATTAAATAAAATCAAATGCGAATTAATATTACTGCTTTGCTTTCCTTGTGTGCCTTGTTTTTGTATGGAGATCAGGGAGCTTTAAGAGCAGCAGGAATCGGTGGACTTGTAATTGTTTTACTTCCTATAATGGCGGTAATAGCCATTTTATTCATCATAGCTACAGTAGATCGTTTTGTAAAACCAAATGCACTTTCTGCCAGAATGATGAAATATAATGGCGGGATGCTTATGTTTTTAATTTTTGTTTTATTGTCTCTTTTTGAGTCCGTAAACCCGCTTTATATTTCTTTAATTGCCCTGGAGTTTGTTTTGGCTTTTATCCTTTTTCTAAACTGGAAACACAGGGCTAAAATCCCTCCAAAAGATGTTGAGAAATGAAAGAAGTGGAGGATTTTATTTTCGCGAAAGAAGGAGGACAAAGGGATCTTCTTCTTTTTCTCCATAATTTATTAGTTGAGGAATATCAATTGGTTTCCAAAATAAGGTATAAAATTCCCTTTTATGATAAAAATTCTTGGCTCTTTTACCTAAGTCCCCTTAAAAATGGAGCTGTAGATTTTGCCGTAATCCGTGCCTCAGAATTAACCGAGGCGAAAGAACTATTAGATTTCAAAAAAAGGAAACAAGTGGCGAGCTTGGAATTGAATCCCAATGAAGACCTTCCCGAAAATGAAATTCGAGCTGTAATTAAGGCTGCTTTAAGTTTGGATGAGAAATCTCCCTATAAAGGGCCCCGAAAAAAATAGTAAAATTAAAACCCATGAAGCTTAAATTTATATTGTCCTTTTTTGCTTTGCTTGGAACTGTTCTCCTAGCAATTGTGGCGATTCTTACTTTACCTTCTTTATTTACCAACCTAGGAAATGCTTTTAGTTTAATTACAGGAAATGGGGAAGATCTTGAGGCTGATAAAGTTATAGGCTGGTTAATTTATTGGTTCACTCACATTTCCATGATTGTGGTTTTATGGGTTTACGGTAGAAAATGGCTAAAAGAATCAAGATCCTAAATTTTGGACCTTTTCAATCAAGATAATAAACAAAACTATTTGCCTTTTGATGGGGAAGTAAATTATTATGGCCCGATATTAAATAATCAAGAGCATCAGAGTTACTTAAAAAAACTTCTTGAAAACATAGAATGGAAGCGGGATGAAGCGGTGATTTTTGGGAAAAGAATTGTTACGGACAGGAAAGTAGCTTGGTATGCCGACAAAGAATACGACTATACTTATTCTAAAACTACAAGACGATCTTTAATCTGGAATCAAGATTTATTGGAGCTGAAAAATTTGGTAGAAAGTAAATTGGAAACAAGATTTAATTCCTGTTTATTAAATCTGTATCACAATGGAAACGAAGGGGTTGGTTGGCATAGCGACGATGAAAAATCCTTAAACCGAGAGGCCGAAATTGCTTCTTTAAGTTTTGGAGCAGAACGGAACTTTGTATTTAAACATAAAAAAACAGGAGATAAGGTTTCCATTCTTTTACAGCACGCAGCGCTTTTGGTGATGAAGGGGCAAACACAAACCAACTGGCTACACACTATTCCAAAAAGTAAAAAGATAAAAAGCCCTAGGGTAAATCTAACCTTTAGGAAAATGCTCTAATCTCCCACGCTCCATCTTTTTAGGCTGAATCTAAAAGCCTAATTTCGCAGTATATGGTTAGAGCGAAAAAACATTTAGGTCAACACTTTCTAAAGGATCAAAATATTGCAAAACGAATTGCCGAATCTTTAATTGGCGATAATTATGATGCTGTATTGGAAATAGGCCCTGGAACCGGTGTGCTTACCCAATTTTTAATTCCACGTTTTGAAGACCTAACCGTAATTGAACTGGATCGTGAATCCGTTGCTTACCTTAATGAAAATTTCCCCTCTCTTAAAAATAAGATAATTGGAGGTGATTTTCTGAAAATGCCTGTCCCGGAAATTTTCCCAAAACCCTTCGCAATTGTTGGTAATTTTCCTTATAATATCTCTACTCAAATTGTTTTTAAAACCCTAGAAAATAAGGAGTTAATACCAGAGTTTGCAGGAATGTTCCAAAAAGAAGTGGCGGAAAGAATTGTAGCCCGACCAGGTTCTAAAACCTATGGAATAATGAGTGTTTTGGTTGCGGCATATTACCATGCTGAATATTTATTCACAGTGGAACCGGGAGTATTTAATCCACCGCCAAAAGTTCAATCAGGGGTGATTCGCCTTACTAGAAAAGAAAATTACCAATTGGATTGTAGCGAGAAGCAACTTTATATGGTGGTGAAATTGGCATTTAATCAAAGGCGCAAAACTTTGAGAAATGCTTTAAAATCACTTAATTTGAGTTTAAGCGAAGATAAAATGTATCTCCTGGGAAAGAGGGCAGAACAACTTAGTTTAGAAGATTTTATATTCATCACCAAAAGCCTAGAAACTCCATGAGTTTTGACTTACAAAAGATTGATATTGATCAATTAGAAGAAAATATCCTTAATGGCCATTCAGAGCTTTATCAGGATGTTATCGAAGATTTACACCCAGCGGATGTGGCAGAAATTGTGGATGAAATATCCATTGACGCCGCTAAAAAACTTGTTGAAGAATTGGGTAGTGAAAGAGCGGCTGATGTTCTTATTGAATTGGATGAAGATCTTCGTGCAGAAATTATTTCGGATTACACAGGAAAAGAAATAGCGAGGGATTTAGTAGACAATATGGATACGGATGATGCTGCCGATATTATCCATGAACTTTCGGAAGATCTTCAAAAAGAGGTTTTAGAAAATATAGAAGACCCAGAACATGCAAGCGATATTGCGGATCTTTTAGTTTATCCAGAAAACACAGCTGGTGCTCTTATGGGTACGGAGTTGATTAAAGTAAACAAGAAGTGGAAAGTGATGCAATGCGTTCGTGAAATGCGATTGCAAGCTGAAGAGGTAGAAAAAGTTCACGCGGTTTATGTAGTAGATGACAATGAAAAACTATTAGGGACCTTGTCTTTAAAGAAACTTTTAACTACTTCCTTAAAGAACCCAATTGAAGAGGTTTTTCAAGAAAATGTGCAAAAAGTAACCGTAACTACCGAAGCAGAAGATGTGGCCCATACCATGCAGAAATATGATCTTGTGGTGATTCCGGTTGTAGATCCTTTGGGACGTTTGGTGGGTAGAATTACTATTGATGATGTGGTTGACGTAATAAGAGATGAAGCCAAAGAGGATTATAACCTTGCTTCTGGACTGACAGACGAGGTGGAATCTGATGATAATGTGATCACAATTACAAAAGCAAGGTTGCCCTGGTTATTAATTGGATTATTCGGGGGAATTATGGCTGCCACGGTAATCCAACAATTTGATGGAGCACTAGAAGCCATACCGAAAATGGTGTTTTTTATTCCCTTAATTGCTGCAATGGGTGGTAATGTGGGAGTGCAATCCTCGGCCATTGTGGTACAGGCATTAGCAAGTAAATCTGCAATGGGAAATATCTATTCTAGATTAATAAAAGAGGTCCTAGTAGCCTTGTTGAACGGGGCAATTTGCGGAATTTTAATTATCGGAGCGAGCTTGTTTTTAGGCTACGGATTAGAATTGGCATTAACGGTAGGAATTTCCCTTTTATTGGTAATTATGGTTGCAGCCCTTGTGGGTACATTTGTTCCAATTATTCTGGATAAATATAAAATAGATCCAGCTTTGGCAACGGGTCCATTTATAACTACAATGAATGATATACTCGGACTTTTTGTTTATTTCTCCATAGGGAGAATGATTTTGGGTTTTTAACTTTTTACTACTGATAAATGAAAAATTTTAGGAATTGGTTTTTGGTTTTGATGGTGTTGTTTGGGGTTTCAAGCACTTCCTTTGGTCAAACCACAAGGGATAGTATTAAAAAGAAAGTTTCCATTCAATTGGATTCTGCTCTATTGGCTACTAGCGCACCCATTTTATTGGATGGAGATACCATTTTTGTCCTTTATGAAAAAGTACATGGATATATTCCCCTTACCAGAGCAAAATTGGCTAGTGAACGAATTGATGAATTAGTTCACCAAAGGGAATTTGAGCCGGATAGTTTCCATTTAGTTAGGGATGGAGACTATTTTCATATTAATTACCAAAAGGATTTTATTGTAAATATTGGTCAAATTGATGCGGATTGGGCTGGCCTCAGTATAGACAAAGCCTCAGAAGAATGCCTAGATAGGCTCAAAAAAACCTGCATAGAATCCAACTCAGGAATTAACATTAAAAGCCTGCTCATCCAAATTGCATTGGCGATTTTGGTGATTGTGGTATTTGTATTTGTAATAAAATATATCAACAAACTATTTAAGTTTTTTGCCACAAAAATTGAAAGCCTTAAAGGAACTTATCTAAAAGGAGTAAAATTTGGTAGCTACGAATTTATTGGTGAAAGTAGGTTAACCAATATTGCCTTAATGGCCAATAATATACTGCGGATTGCCTTTTTGCTTTTCATCCTTTACCTCACACTTCCTATACTATTTAGTATTTTTCCCTGGACCGAAGGAATCGCAAAAACGCTCTTCAATTATGTTTTAAATCCTGTAAAATCGGTATTGCACTCCATTATTGATTTTATCCCATCATTATTTAAAATACTTGTGATTTTCTTCGCAGTAAGATATGTAGTAAAGGGAGTTAAATTCCTTTCAGGCGAGGTTGAAAACGGGAAATTGGTAATTCCAGCATTTTATCCAGACTGGGCTCAACCCACCTCCAGAATTATAAATTTTATCCTATATGTTTTCATGTTTGTTATGATTTGGCCTTTATTGCCGGGATCAGACAGTGAAGCATTTAAAGGGGTTTCAGTCTTCCTTGGGATTTTAATTTCTCTGGGTTCCTCTACCTCAATTGCCAATATAATGGCCGGTTTGGTAATTACCTATATGCGTCCCTTTAGAGTGGGAGATCGCGTGAAAGTTGGTGAGATTTCTGGAGATATTATGGAAAAGAATTTACTGGTTACTAGAGTTCAAACTATTAAGAATGAAATTATTACCATTCCTAATAGTATGATTTTGAACAATGCCAGTACCAACTTCACCATGTCTAGCGAAGCTTCTGAAGGATTGGTTTTACATACTTCCATAACCATTGGGTATGATGTCCCTTGGCGGCAAGTTCACAGTATGTTAATTGAGGTTGCCGATAAAACTCCTTTTATTGAAAAGAGCCCAAAGCCATTTGTTTTACAAACCAGTTTGGACGATTTTTATGTTTCATATCAATTAAACGCTTACACAAAGGAACCGGCAAAACAATCTGCTATTTATTCAGATTTACATGCTCTAATTCAAGATGTGTTTGCTCAAAATGACGTGGAAATTATGTCTCCACATTACCAAGCGGATCGAGAGGGCCCTAGCACAATTCCTCCTAAAAATATTAAGTGAAAGTATTAGTCGTAGATACAGTTCACCCTGTCCTGATTGAAGGAATTAAGGGATTGCAATATGAAATTGTAGAGGATTATTCATCTTCAAAAAAGGAATTGATCTCTAAAATGGGGGAATACCTTGGTTTGGTTGTAAGAAGTAGATTTCCAATTGACCAGCAGTTTTTAAAATCTTGTTCTAAGCTTAAGTTTATTGCCCGCGTAGGAGCGGGAATGGAGAATATTGATATTCCTTGTGCCAAGGAAATGGGAATCCATTTAATTAGTGCTCCAGAAGGCAATAGGGATGCAGTAGGGGAGCACGCTCTTGGAATGTTATTGATGCTATTCAATAATTTGAAAAGATCCGATGCCGAGGTTCGACAAGGGATTTGGAAGCGTGAAGAAAATCGAGGGTTTGAATTGAATGGCAAAACAATAGGTATTATTGGCTACGGAAATATGGGTTCCGCTTTCGCTGAAAAGTTGAATGGTTTTGGAGTAGAGGTAATAGCTTACGATAAATACAAAAG
The DNA here is from genome assembly GCA_937129395.1 of uncultured Cryomorphaceae bacterium. GTDB lineage: Bacteria > Bacteroidota > Bacteroidia > Flavobacteriales > Schleiferiaceae > CAKZNE01. Next base: position 30,912 of record CAKZNE010000183.1, read on the forward strand.
TGGCTTTGGAAATGAAAATGTAAAAGAAGTTAGTCTGGAGGAATTGCAACAAAAAACAGATGTTTTAAGCTTACATATTCCACAGGCTGCCGATACGCTAGGAATGGTAAATGAAAACTTTATTAATGCTTTCGCCAAAAATTTCTATTTAATAAATACTGCAAGAGGAAAAAGTGTAAATACCACAAGTTTGGTTAAAGCTCTTGAAAATGGAAAAATAAAAGGAGCCTGCCTAGATGTATTGGAATTTGAAAAAGCCTCCTTTGAAAATATGTTCGACTCAGATATTCCAAAAGAGTTTCAATATTTATTAGAATCCGACAAAGTGATTTTAAGTCCTCATATTGCAGGATGGACAGTAGAATCCAACCAAAAAATGGCAGAAACGATTGTAAGTAAATTAAAAGCCATCCAATTTTAAAAAACAAAAATTTGAACCATTTTAGTTCGTATTTATATCATCTAAAGGCTGGCTCTCAACTGGTTTTGTTCCTTTTGGGGATTGGACTTTTAACTCTTTCCTGTTCTGAGGAAATTAAATATGATGATCATAAAATTTTCAGGTATAATTCCCATTCAGGAATAAGTTCTTTAGATCCTGCTTTTTCAAAAGCTCAATATGAAATATGGGCCTGTAATCAAATTTTTAATGGTTTGGTTCAGATGGATAGCGAGTTAACTGTATTGCCTTGTATTGCTAAATCATGGACCATAGACAGTACCGGAAAGGAATATCGTTTTCAATTAAGAGATGATGTCTATTTCCATGAAAATGAATGTTTTGGAGATTCAAAAAGCAGAACCGTAAATTCCAATGATTTCCTTTTTAGCTTTAATCGTTTATTGTCCAAAGAATTAGCCGCTCCAGGTTCTTGGGTTTTTAATAATGTTGAAGATTTTAGTGCCCCAAACCCAAGTAGTTTCGTAATAAAATTAAAGGAGCCCTTCCCACCCTTTTTAGGTTTACTAAGCATGAAATACTGCTCGGTTATTCCAAAGGAGGCTGTTGATTTGTTTGGAAATCAATTTCGTTCCAATCCTGTTGGTACCGGGCCTTTTTATTTTAAAATCTGGAAAGAAAATGAAAAGTTGGTCTTTAGAAGAAATCCTAATTATTTTGAAAGTGACGAAGCTGGAAACCAATTACCCTATTTGGAGTCTGTAGCAATTAGTTTTATTCCTGATAAGCAAGCGGCATTCTTAGAATTTATTAAAGGGAACATGGATTTTTTGTCTGGAATTGACGCTTCTTATAAAGATGAATTGTTAAATCCAATGGGGAAGTTGAATGAAAAGTATAAAGAGCAATTTCAAATTTACAGAAGTCCTTATCTAAACACAGAATATTTGGGCTTTTTAATGGATACTACCCAACCGATATTAAAAAACAGCCCCTTAAAAATTAAAAAAATCCGCCAAGCAATTAATTACGGTTTTAATCGTAAAAAGATGATGCGTTACCTGAGAAACAATATTGGAAGTCCTGCACATGGAGGAATCATCCCGAAAGGATTAAAAGCTTTCGACTCGCTAAAAATCCAAGGTTATAATTACAATCCAGAATTGGCCGCACAATTATTAAAAGAAGCAGGATTTCCAAATGGTAAGGGTCTTCCATCTATAAAAATCCAAACCAATGCCTCCTATATGGATTTGTGTGAATATATTCAAGGTGAACTTTCCGGACTTGGATTAAAAGTAGAAGTTGAGGTTTCTCCCCCTTCTACCTTACGCCAAATTATTTCGGATTCCGAAGTGGAATTTTTTAGAGGCAGTTGGATAGCAGATTATCCTGATGCAGAAAATTATCTGTCCTTGTTCTACTCCAAAAATTGGGTGCCAAATGGTCCAAATTATACCCACTTTAAAAATGCACAATTCGACCAATGGTATTTGGAATCTTCCAAGGAAACAAATGATAGCATTCGTATTACTTTATATCAGAAAATGGATAGTTTGCTAATTAGCGAGGCCCCAATTGTCCCCCTTTATTACGATGAGGTATTGCGATTTTACCCAAAAAACATTTCTGGTCTGGAAGGGAATCCCATGAATTTACTGGATCTAAAAAGAGTTTCAAAAAATTGATTTGCCGAAGTTAGAATCGATATATCGAATTTTCTTTTTTGGAATTAGCAGTTTATTAATTCTAAGTTATTCGTTTACCGCATTAGACCCTTCCTTAATGCCACGATTTACAATTTTAAGTCTTGGTTTTACGCTTCTCAACTTATTTTCTTGGTGGAGTTTTAAAAAACAAGATTGGAACATTTCCCTCTCTTTTATTCGATCAAAATTTGCCCTTCCTTTTTGGCTCTTTCTATTTTCTGGGATGCAGTCGAGTTTTAATGCCATTAATGCAACGGAAGCCTATGGGGTTTTAGGTAAAGATTTTCTTTTTGTAGGATTAATGATTTTGTTACTTTCTGTATTTACTAAGATTAAAAATTGGGAGCTCTACTTTTTTAAAGGTTTTTTAGTTGCGGTGCTGATTAGCTCGGCAATTGGGTATTATCAATTGTTCCAAGAAGTCCAAAAAGTATCAATTGAAGCTTTTGATTTATATGCCCTAAACTCCACTTTTGCTCATCGCAATTTATGGTCGGCATTTTTAGTTTTAGCGCTTTCCTTTGTAGGCTTTGCTTTTTATTCCTTTAAGGGCTTTTGGAAGGTTTTAGCCACAATTGTAGCTGCCAATAATTTGTTTTGGATTTATTTTCTAGAATCCCGATCCTCTTGGTTAGGACTTGGAGTTTTAGGAATTTCCTTTCTAGTCTTTTGGGCCTTAGACAAATTAAAACTTAAAATATCTACACAGTTTACCAGATTTAAGGCCTTAATTCTAGCCCTAATTCTGCTAATTGGTTTTGGCCTATTTTATTTTTCGGCTCCTGAAAATCTCCAAGCCCAAGAATTGGGTTTTGATCTGAAATTGGAAAATGAAAGTGAAAAGTCCTTTACCGTTCGCGAACGTGTATTACTTTGGAAGGGAACAGGTTTAATGATCCAGGATAATAGTTTGTTGGGTGTTGGTCCTGGAAATTGGAAGATTCAATTCCCAAAATATGGCTCAGATATTTGGAGGGCTAGGCAGGGTTTGGTTCAATTTCAAAGACCTCATAATGATTTTTTGTGGGTATTAAGTGAACGTGGAATTATTGGAGGTGTCGCTTTCCTTTTTATGTTTTTGCTGATGATTTATTTGGGTTTGAAAAACTCAGAAAATAAAAAATTATCTAAACGAGAAAGGGTTTTAAACCAAATGATTTTGGCTGGCATAATGGCTTATTTGGCCATTTCATTTTTCAGTTTTCCGATGGAAAGAATTACACACCAATGGATGCTTTTTGTTTTCTTCTCCATGTTGATTTATTACTTTTTTAAATCCAAACCAAGATTGACTTGTTGATTGGGAAGAAAACCCGGCCAATTGCTCGCCTCTGCGGCGGCAATGTCTGCGGTATAGGCGGCGATATCTGCCGGGGCCTGTGAGGCCGGTTGGCGGGGTGTGTGACCAAGTGTTGTGGGGGCAAACACATTGGGAAGCGCGAGAAGCGTCCCCCAAAGCGTCACCGCAACAATCAGAAACACCTTCCAAGGTGGGAAATCCAGCATGGCGGGGCCAAGCCTCCTTCATTTTCAATTAAGATTAGACATGATGAAGGAGAGATAGAGACGGCGTGTGCCATCTGCACCCCTCCTCACGCAGAATTAGTCATTTGCCGCTGTAGGTG
>CAKZNE010000184.1 GCA_937129395.1 uncultured Cryomorphaceae bacterium
AATCCCAAATTTTAGCCCCAGGTTGGCTGCATTAGTGATGGATTTTGCGAATATCCAGGAGATAAGTAAACTCGCAGTGAGAATAAAATAACCGGGCTGTTTTCCCTTGGATGTTTTGGCACCAAAAAACTCCTTTTTGCTTTTGGAATAAGGCGCCATAATAAAAAACAGCAATCCAAAAGCAAGGAGTATAATCCATTGCCAATCCATTATGTTTAGGCTATCCAACATTAATTCCAATTAGTTTATGTCCCACCAAACTCTGGCATTTATGCTATTTCCATTTGAAGATGTCGCCTTGGTGAAATTTGCATTATTCAATGCATCTTCATCAGTAGGGTAGGGCATTCTTGTTGGAATTTGGTCATTGTTTAAACTGGCATCAATGGTTTTTAATTGAGGGAAACCGGTTCTTCTATATTCTATCCAAGATTCATATCCATTGATACTATTCGCTATCCATTTTTGGGTAATAATTTGTTCTATTTTATTTTGATTGAAGGAGCCATAGGTAGCTGAATCTGTTGTTAAATAAGTAGAAGGCAGAGTACTTCCCCAGTATTCAAAAGCCAACTGAACGGCAAGGTCGTAATGAGTTTTGGCTGTAGACATGATAAGTCCTTTTTCCGCAGCCTCCGCAAGAAGAAATTGAGTTTCCCAAGCGGTCATAAAATTAGCATCTAAATCTCCTGTATGGTCTCTAAAAATGGTTCCAGTTAAGGAGTAATCACTTACAGAAATAGAAGTGGCCGAAGCATCAGGGCCATTCAACAATCCCGAATACTTACTATTTGTTGCATCATTACCAAAGGGGCGGTAAAAAATTTCCAATCGTGGATCTCTGTTATTTTTAAAGATTTCCTCGGCGGTTTCAGAAAGAATAAAAAGATTAAAATCTCCATCCCTTAAAGTGGCCATTCTAAAATTGTTTGGCTGACCATCACTAAAGTCGAAAGTGGCATTTTCGAGGTTGTTGCCAAGATATTTTCCGGAATTAAAAATCGCGCCTATTTCCGTAGCTACATTTTCCCGATCTGATATGCGAATTAGGTATTTCAGCTTTAAGGAATTGGCAAACTTTATCCATTTGTTTAAATCCCCTTGGTATAGAATATCCCCCTCCAAACTTTGAGCTCCAGAATAGGATTCCATCGCCAAAATGGCTTGGTTTAAATTGTCAATAATTCCATTGGGAGCAGTGTAAATATCTTCCTGTAGATCATAAGATGGTTTTACATTTCCATTTAAACCACCAAGGGCTTCAGAATAGGGAACGTCTCCATAAATATCAGTTAAAGCAGCGGCTATATAAGCTTTTAATACCAAGGCTGGGCCTTCGTAAACTTCAAAAATAGGATTGCTTTGCGCCTTGTCCAAAATGATCTGATTATCCCTAAGATTATTGTAAAATATAGGCCAAGGGTTTCCGCCAAATTGGGTTTCCGTAAGACTATGTCTATCAAAAAGATTAAAATCTATTTGGGTAAAATGCTGACTTAATAAATTGCCAGCCACAAAACCCTCATAAGACATTTCCTCTCCATAATTGTAAATAACATGCCTCAATAAAAGAGAAGGCTGGATATCAATTGGAGAATTTCCGTTGGTATTTATTTCCTCAAAATTTTTGGAACAGGATGACAAAATCACCAATACCAAAAAGCTACAAATCGTATTATATAAATTGAATTTCATAGTCCTTTTATTAAAAATTATAGGATAGTTTGGCACCGTAACTTCGGGTGGTTGCGTAGGACATATCCTCAACTCCACTAATAAATCCATTTCCTTGAACAGCCAGTTGTTCGGGGTCGAAATGGGGAATGGCGCTTATGGCGAAAAGGTTTCTTCCAATAAGGGCCATCGTTAAACTTCTTCCTTTTTGTAATAGGCCTTTTTCGGCTTTACAATTGAAACTGTAACTAAGAGAAACTTGCCTTAACTTTAAATATGAGGCATCGTAAATATTATTTTCTTCATGGTTGCGATCGTAGTATTGTCTGTAATAGGTTTCCGCCGAAACTGCTGTGGTATTTTTCTCCCAAACTGGATTTTCCCCTGTCCCGGTATTTACTACCCCTTCGGCTACTATTCCTGCATCTGGTCTGTTCTCTGTTTCTTCTAATTGTCCAGCCACCCCAGCCAAAGCTTGCGTTCGTGAAACAATTTCGCCTCCATATCTCCAATCGAAAAGGAAATTTGCCGACCAGTTTTTATAGGAGAAGTCATTACTAAAACCGAGACTAAAATCGGCCTGGTAGTTGCCGAGTTTCTTCAAAGTATTGTCTACAATATATTTTCCTTGGGCATCAATAATAAAATCTCCATTTTCATTTTTCAGATAACCCGTTCCATACATATCTCCAATTCGTCCACCTTCTTCAACCTGAAACCAAATTGTTTGGTTAACATTATCGTAAACCCTAGAGTAGGCGAGAGTGAGCCTGTCAATTCCATCAGGTAAAGATTCTACAGTAGCAACATTTCTACTGAGGTTAAACTGGGTATTCCATTGAAAATTTTTGCTTTTTACGGCTGTAATTCCAGTAATTAGTTCAAAACCTTCCGACCTTACGGAACCACCATTTACCACCTGCTCATTATAACCAGAAGAAATGGCAACAGGTAAGGAAATTATCTGATTTTCGGTTAGCGCATTATAATAGGTAAAATCGAATCGCAATCTGTGATTGAAGAAATGAATCACACCGCCTAGTTCGGTGGAGCTGGTACTTTCTGGTAAAAGATTGGAATTGGCAATTAAATCACTAGAGCTAAACGAGGGTTGGGAATTATAGGCTGTCCGGGCCACAAAGGCTGTACTGGTCTGATAGGGGTCCGTGTCATTTCCTACCTGGGCCCAACTTGCTCTTAGACGGATTAATGAAATGGATTTTGGGACATAAATTGTTTTGGAAAGCACATAACTGGCCGCAACCGAAGGGTAGAAAAAAGATACATTTTCGGTTGTGTTTGGGTTGGCCAATGCGCTAGACCAATCATTTCTTCCACTAATATTTAGAAACAAATAATTTTTATAAGCCAATTTTGCCAATCCATAAATGCTGTTAATTCTTTTATGAGTGTTGAGTTGAAAAACTTCAAGAGGCGAGGCGGCATTGCTTAAATTGTAAATTCCCGCTTGCGCCAAAGAAAGGGCTTGAGTTTGCACTGTCGACGCTTTTTGATCCATCCTATTTCCGCCAAGACTAATATCATATCTAAAATCGGAAATGGAATTTTTATAGTTTAAAAAGAGGTCGGTATTGTTTTCTCTGAAAAAGACATTGTGTTCCGCATAAGCGCCTTGTCTAAACCTATTAGTGCTATAGGATCTCCGGAATTGTCGGTTTTCCGAGGAATAATCCATTCCACTTCGAAGCATTAAACTTAGCCTGTCTGTAAACTGATAAGTAGCGGATAAATTTCCAAATGCACGATCTCTTTCAAAAGAATTTCGGTTTTCGTGAAGGATAAAATAAGGATTGTCGAAAAAGGTATAATTAAAGGAATATTGCTGAATATCTTCCAAACCAGGTTGCCAATAATCTTGTAGGTTGGAAACGTTTAAAGATCGAGGCCCCCAAGCTACCAAAGAATAATTTACATTTTCCGAACCGTATCCATTGCTGGGTCTATTATCGCTTTCGGAGTTTACATAATTTATCGATGCAGAAATTTTAAGTCTTGTATTTGGACTGAAATTTAATTTGCTTGCCAAGGTTTTTCGAAAAAGATTTACACCTGGGATAATGCTTTCACTTCTTAAATCTGTTGCCGACATTCTAAAATTCCCCTTATTAAAACCTGAAGAAATTGAAATATTATTGCTGGAAGTAAAACCCGTTTGGTAGAAGTCCTTCAAATTATCAGGATTGGATTGAAATAGGATAGGAGTAATTGGAAGCCCCCCGTGAACCGCCACATCACCACCTCGGACGGTGTTTCCATTTGCCAGATTTACTGGGCTGTCAAATTGAGGGATTAATAATCCATCATCCAATTTTGGTCCCCAGCTGTAAGTAATATTATCATTGGTTCCACCACCAAGTCCATCTACAAATTCAAACTGACCCGAGTTTCCTTGACCATAAGAATTTTGAAATTCGGGTAATTGGAAGGCCTGGTCTATAAAAAAGGAAGAGTTTAAACTGATACCAAATCCATCCTGAGCTTGACCTTCTTTGGTTGAGATAATAATTACCCCCTTGGAGGCTCGTGTTCCATAAAGTGCTGCACCAGCTGGCCCTTTTAAAACTGTGACGGATTCAATATCATCCGCATTAATTTCCATGGCGCCATTTCCAAAATCCACCTCTTGAAATCCAGCGGCAGCTTCATTGGTGAAATTTAAAATGGAATTGTTGTTTATTACCGTTCCATCCACAACAAATAGAGGATTGTTATTTGTAAAGGAAGCTTCTCCTCTTATAGTTATTTTAGAGGTTGATCCTACTCCTGTTGCTCCTTGACTAACCGAAACCCCGGCCAGTTTTCCCGAAAGGTTGTCTACAAAATTTGACGCTTGAACCTCATTAATTTCTTTTGCTTTTAAGGTTTGGATTCCGTAGCCAATATCTTTTTCTTCACTTTTTATTCCCAAAGCAGTAATCACTACACCATCAAGTCCAAATGTTAAGGGCTCAAGACCTATTTGAAAATAAAGTTCATTTTGGATGATGACAGTTTGAGTCTGATAACCAATGAAGCTGAAAATTAAAAATGAATTTTTCTCTGTATTAATTTGAAACTCACCATTTGCATCCGTGGTTGTACCATTATCCGTACCCTTTATAAGCACATTAACACCTACAATAGGTTCATTATTTTGTTTGTCTAATACCTTTCCTTTAATGCTTAGATTTTGCGCAGATACCATGAAGGAAAATGCGCTAAAAAATAGCGATAGTATTAATTTTCTCATTAAGAGCCTTTTAAATTGAATTAAAATTAAATGCAAGCCGGATTTCCAAAAGAAAGCCAACGAAATACCAAACTTTATGGATCAATTAAAATAGGGGAGGTCCTCTTAAAGAAAGCTGAGAGGGTAGGTTGGGTGAATACTTTAGGTTCTTATAATTCGAGAATTTAAAAACATGAAACTGAAAAATTGACAAAACAGTTAACCAAACATTGGAATTGTTTTTTGATTTCAAATATTCCTGGATACAATAGCCAAAATTAAAATCATTCAGCGCCTTTAAAACGCTAAAATACAAGTTGTTTTTTTGTGCGAATACTTCAATAGTATTTTGCAATTCCTTACATTGCCATTTTAGTTGGCTAAAACTATCCTTAAAAAAAGAGTTTTTCTGGATCCCAATAAGGTATAGACCCCCTCGTAGATCAGGTCCTAAAACAAGGTTTTGATTCTCTAAAAGACTTTGGGTTTTAATAATGTCCTCAGATTTTAAATCTAGACAGTCATTACCAACTACGATTACAGATTCGTAATCCAAATTAAAAACACCTTCGATGGCGTTTGAAAGTCTTTCTCCAAAGCTATCACCAACCTGCAAATTTTCTGTGATTTCGAAAATTGGCAAATGAGTTTTTTGAAGGGTTTTACGAGAATGAGATTGAAAATAATGTATCAGCCTTTTATTCTGCCGCTTCGATTGGTTTGGAGATAAATCTTTGTGTTTTATCTCTTCCTGTAGGCTTCGTGAAAAATATAAAAGGGCCGTTTTATTCAATTGTTAAATTTCAATTGTGGACTAAACTAATAAATAATTCTTTTTCGATTTGCCAAAGTAGAACCATTTCGGAAAATAGAAATGTCCACCATTTGACTAAAGTTGGAATTAACCAATTTCCCAAAACAAGTAATGGTCCTAATTGTTCACCCGAGTTGCATTTAATTTGCCAAACCTAAGTTTCCCTAAGAAAGATACCTTGAGATTATTCTTATTTAATTGCTGAGTAAATCGGCATACAGCAACACAAAAGGAAATGATTAAAGTATTGTCCTTCAATTTTTTGGATGCCAAATCTTGATTCGTTATTATTGTCTCAGTTTTCCCCACTTAATTAATTAATAGCACATTCTATGAGAAGAATTTTATTTTTATTTGGCATGCTTGCCTGTTGGACAAGTATGGTTGCCCAAGGAACGATCAATACATTTGCAGTTTATCCAAGTAATAACTCCTCCCAAGGAGTTTCCTTTGAGGTTGAGTCAACAACACCAATAAATATTACCGACATTTCTGCTGTATGGTCTTCAGCAACCACTACTGATGTTTGGGTCAAAGTTGGGGGAATTTCAACCACCACCGCACCATTGTCAGTCACTGCAGCAAATGGCTGGGTTCAACATCAAGTTGCAGCTACAGTGAATGGTGTTGCTGGAACTTTGGTGCCCATTGTTGGTTTAATACCAATTAGCATTCCTTCAAATACTCCAGTTGGAATTGTTATTACAAGTGGCGTTTCGTTAGCGTATAGCGGAAATAATACAGCCCCTCCAAGCCCTACTAGTTTCACAGATGGTCCAGTTACCTTAAGGGCTGGTGGTACAAAAGGATATGGTGGTAACGTACCTAGCTTAGCCTTTAATCCCAGAGGTTTTTTAGGTTCTATTACTTATGAAGTAGGAGTACAGGGAAATTGCCCCTCATTTAACAATTTTTTAATTGATAGTATTACCGGTACTTCAGCAAAAATGAGCTGGACACCAGGCGCAGGTAACACCTCCTTTTTCATGGAGTATGGCCCTACAGGATTTACTCCAGGGTCAGGAACGGCTGTTAGCGGCACTTATCCAACAACCCTAAACCCATATATTTTTACTGGTTTAAGTCCACTTACAACTTACGATGTATATTTTGGAGAAATATGTAATACAGGATTAGACTCTGTTTATTTTCCAGGTGCCCAACAATTTACCACCACACAACCCTGCACCGCACCAACTAACTTTTCAGTTTCTAACATACTATCCACTTCGGTAGATTTAAGTTGGAGTTCAATTGGTGCCCCAACTGGGTTTAAAATTATCAGCGGTGTTGCAGGTTTTGATCCTATGACTTCGGGCACGGTAAACACCACTACGTCTTCACCTTATACTTTGACTGGATTATCTGGAACCACAGATTACGACGTTTACCTACTAGCTGATTGTGGCGGCGGAAGTGTAAGTGACACAGTTGGGCCAATAAGTTTTAAAACCGCATGTTCTCCAGAGCCGGTTGGCTATTTTACAGGTTTCGAAAATACCCCGTTGAATGCTACACCTCTATGTTGGACTAATTATTTAACGGCAGTTAATTCAAATACCAATGCGATCTCCTTTACAGCCCCGTTAAATGGTAGTCAACATGTGCAAATGAGTTCGTCAACGGCGGTGGCTGGTACTGATACGGTAATGTTATTTACACCTATTTTACAAGGATTGAATAGTGGGAATAATCAAGTTAGATTCTTTTCCAAAACGGACAATGTAGGTGTAAAACTAATTGTGGGAACTGTTTCAGATCCTTTGAACCCTCAAAGTTTTTCTGCCATCGATACCATAAATTATTTTTCGCCATTGACTTATGAAGAATACATTATTCCAATTACTACGGCTAATGGTTATAACGGAACTCATTCTTATGTCGCTTTTAAAATGGATCGTACCGCAACTTTTCAGGAAGTTTATATGGATGATTTCTATTATGAAGTTATCCCTCCTTGTGGGAAAATCACAGGCGGTTTTATTACAGGAGTTACAGGAACAACAGTAAGTCTAAGTTTTAATTCTAGTGGAACAACAACAGGATATGAATGGGGTCCAGTTGGTTTTAGCCAAGGAACAGGTACAACGGATTCAATACATGGAAATCCTATTACAGTTGGAGGTCTCTCTCCATCAACTTCCTATGATATTTATATTAGAAACGATTGTAGAAATGCAGGAAATGGAACATCTATTTGGTCTGGTCCCTATACTTTTACCACATTATGTACGGTAGTACCAGCTCCATATTTCCAAAATTTTGAAAGTTCTACGGTAGGACATTGGGATGGTGTTGAAGATTGTTGGACTTTTAGTGCAAACAACCCTGGACCTACTTCAAGTGGAGGGTACTCTTGGGAGATTAGGAATACATCACAGGTTACTTCTGGAGGCACAGGTCCAGACAGGGATAATACATTGGCTCCGGCCATAGGTGGGAATTTTGTTACTGCAGATGTTTCTGGTTCTTCACAGGTTGTTCCAGATTCTGTAGTTTTAAATTCTCCATTGGTCGATGTTTCGAGTTTGAATGTACCTGAATTAAGCTTTTACTACCATAAATATGGTACGAATATGCCAGACTTAAATGTTGATGTCTGGAGTAATGGAGTTTGGTTGAGAGATCAGATGGTTATTACAGGAGTTACACATAATTCCCCAGCAGATCCTTATTTGAATGGTTTATTAAACTTAAGTTCATATGGCGACACCGTAATGGTGCGTTTTAGGGTTCTTACTTTAGGTTGTTGCGCAGGGGATGTGGCTTTGGATGATATAAGAATTTCTGAAAAACCAACCTGTAGTGCTCCATCTTTGTTGTCTCTTTTAGGAAGGTCTGCGAATTCTGCCATCGTTAACTGGGTACCTGGAGGAAGTGCAGTAGCAACCAATATAGAATTTGGTATTAGTGGTTTTACTCCTGGCTCAGGAATGAATATTATTACTAACGATACCATTGACACCATTTCGGGTTTAAGTCCAAATACTTCGTATGATGTTTATATTTATGACTCTTGTGGTTCAGGAAATGGCAATAGCTTTTTAATCGGACCCATAAGTTTTACGACAAAATGTTTAATTGCAGCT
>CAKZNE010000185.1 GCA_937129395.1 uncultured Cryomorphaceae bacterium
AATTTTATGGAAAACCTTCCAATACCACGATTCAAAAAAATGGAATCATTGATTTTGGATTGGTTGCTATAAGCTTGCATGCCTAGGCCAATTTCGCCACCACGTTTTAAACCATATCGAAATACATTATCCCAAAGTGTAGATGCAAATTGGGAATTATCGCTAATAGTGTTTTTCCAATTGTGAAATTCTACTCCTGTGGCAAATTGTAAATTGTCGGCTTTTAATATTCTGGACGACATTGCCTGGCCTGGTCTGTCTGTAGTATTTGAAACTTGGGCTTTTGTTCCTATTCCCAAACCCATTATTCCTAAAAACAGAAAGAATATTTTCTTCATTTCCCTGTATTTGATTTAGGAAAGATACTATTTTACATCTCCGAAATTACTTTTTCACAAGCACGAATTGTTTGGTCAATATCGTCCATCGTTAAAGCATTGGATAAAAACCAACTTTCATAAGCAGATGGAGGAAGATAAATCCCTTCATTCAACATGCCATGGAAAAATTTCTTGAAGGATTCATTATTTCCCTTTCCAGCACTTTCGAAATTCACAACCGGATCTCCAGTAAAATGCAAGCTAATCATGGACCCTAGGCGGTTTAATTGGAAGGGCTTTCCAGAATTTTCCATAACCTTTCTAATTCCCTTTTCCAATCGAGAACATTTTTCATCCAATTCGGTATAAACTTCCGGATGGTCTTTCAAATGTTGTAATAAACTTAATCCAGCAACCATTGCAATTGGATTTCCTGATAAAGTACCCGCTTGGTAAACCGGTCCAGTTGGTGCTACACAAGACATTATTTCTTTTTTACCACCGTAGGCGCCAACAGGCATTCCGGCACCAATTACTTTTCCGTAGGTAACTAAGTCGGCATCAACCCCTAAGGTTGCTTGTGCGCCGCCAAATCCCAATCGAAAACCCGACATTACTTCATCAAAAATCAAAACAATATTTTCTCTGTTGCAAATTTCCCTTAGTCCTATTAGAAATCCTTTTTCAGGAATTATACATCCCATATTTCCTGGAACGGGCTCAATAATTAATGCTGCGATTTCGCCTTTATTGGCTGCAATCACTTTTTCTACACTTTCCAAATCATTATAATCTGCAAGCAAGGTGTCTTGGGCAGTACCTGGTGTAACACCTGGGCTATCAGGGTAACCTAAGGTTACAGCTCCGCTTCCTGCTTTTATTAAAAATGAATCTCCATGTCCATGGTAGTTTCCAATAAATTTTATGAATTTACTTTTCCCAGTATATCCGCGAGCCACACGAATGGCGCTCATTGTAGCCTCGGTTCCAGAATTTACCATACGTACCAAATCCACGGATGGAATATTGTCGCAGATTATTTTTGCCACCTCAATTTCCAATTCTGTTGGAGCTCCAAAAGAAGTGCTATCCAATACTTTTTCTTGGATGGCTTTAATCACAGGTTCAAAAGCATGGCCCATAATCATGGGTCCCCAAGAGGCGATAAAATCTATGTATTTATTATCATCTGCATCGTACATATAGGCACCTTTCGCTTTTTTAATAAACAAAGGAGTTCCGCCAACGGATGTGAAAGCCCTTACAGGTGAATTCACTCCCCCAGGAATGTATTTTGATGCTTCTTTAAATAATTTTTCGCTCTTGGAAATATTCATATTACGGATCTTTAATAGGCTGCAATAATACTAAAGGCCGGGGTGAATTGCCAATAAAACTTTTCTAAATAAGGATGCTTAAAATCTCCTTTAGACAATTACTGATTGATCAGAACTATTTCAAAATTATTTTGGGAAATACCATTCCTTTCAAGGTTTGGATTACTGTATTTCGTACAAGTCACATATTGGTCATCGCAAGGAGAACATTGGTTGCAGAGTCTGGATTCCATGGTTTCATCGAAGCTAATTGTGCTGATGCTGTCCGTATAAATTGTAGAATGATTTTTAAGAATAAAATTGTGGTTTTTAAAACCTTGAAAATTGGAGAAGTTTTGCCCTTGAATATAATAAACCCGATTATGAGCACTTCCATCTCCATTGATACTGAATTCCAATTTTAGGCTATCAATTGTATTGAAATTTAAATCGGTAAGGAGAATATAAAAGGAATCCAATTCAGTGGCATCAAAACCTAGCGGGCTGTTTGAAATGGTATTTGCCTTAACCGTAATTGTAAGTTCCGAACATGGACATCCAATTAGAGTGCAATTGCATTTTTCACTACAGGAATTCAAAAAAAATAAAAAGGAAGCAAGAAGGATTGGTAGTCTCATTGATAGGAGTTTTTAGAATTGAAATATCTCAAAAGAGAGAATATCGTCAAGTTTTTTTTTCTTAAAGTTAAGCGAATTGTCTCTACTCAAAGAAACGAAAAAAGTGAGCTTGGGTTGGGTTGCTTCCTTATTGCAAAAAAGGGGCTGTGCCTAAATCGTTTTTCCTTTGATGTTGTCCAAATCTAAAAAACAGGAAAATTTACCAAGTCTTCAAGTAGCTCCAGTTTTGTCCCTGGGCGTAAAAATCAAAAGAGTTTTTCAGTCATCCCAAACATTAAACTGGTTCTAATCATTTTATGAGATAATAAATCAACTTTCTTTTCTTTCCGAAGAATATGAAACAAATTTAAATGAATAGGCTAAAAGAGGTTTTGGACGAAAAAGGAATAAAACAAATATGGCTTGCTGAAAAATTGGGCAAAAGCTATAACATGGTAAATGGTTATGCAAAAAACCGCAGACAACCGAGTTTGAAGCTACTTAATAGGATCGCTGAAATTTTAAATATAGATGTAAAAGAATTAATTGTTTCATCACCAATCCAATATTAATAATTCAGGATTACCCAACATTTACAACTCCTAAACTATGGAAGAGTCGGAATTCTTCTTATACACTGATCCAACTGGTAAAGTGAAGCTAGAGGTTTTACTATTGGATGAAAGTATTTGGCTAACCCAAAAAGCACTTGGGGAATTGTTTTCCAAATCTAAATCGACTTTAAGTGAACATTTTAAAAATATTTTTGCAGAGGGAGAATTGCAAGAAGAACTGGTTGTTCGGAAATTCCGAACAACCACTAAACATGGTGCTATAGAAGGAAAAACACAAGGGAGCTTGGTTAACTTTTATAATTTGGATGCTATTATTTCGGTTGGATATCGAGTTAATTCAGCGCAGGCGACCCAATTTAGAATTTGGGCAACACAAACCTTAAAAGAATACATAATTAAAGGTTTTGTGATTAACGATAACCGTTTAAAACAAGGCAATAATTTATTTGGGAAAGATTACTTTAAAGAACTACTCGATAGTGTTCGATCCATTAGAGCAAGTGAACGTAGAATTTATCAACAGACAACCGATATTTTTGCGGAATGTAGTATTGATTATAATCCAGAGGCGAACATTACCAAAAACTTTTATGCGATGGTGCAAAACAAGTTTCATTTTGCTATAACAGGAAATACCGCTGCTGAAATTATTCATAAAAGTGTAGATGTTAACAAAGATAATTTGGGATTAACTAGCTGGAAGAACGCTCCGGAAGGACGAATCTTAAAATCGGATACAGGTATTGCCAAAAACTATTTGCAAGAAAAAGAAATTAAACAATTAGAAAGAACTGTTACTGGTTATTTCGATTATTTGGAGAATTTGATTGAGCGTAAAAACACCTTTACCATGGAAGGTTTAGCTGAAAGTGTAAACAAGTTTTTAACTTTTAACGAATATGAAATATTAGAAGGAAAATGACGGGTTTCTCATTCTGAAGCAAAAGAAAAAGCAAGTAGGGTGTACGATATGTTTAATAAAACTCAAAAAATTATTTCAGACTTTGATAAACATATTAAAGGACTGAAAAGTTAAGATCGAAAATTGGAATATTTTCAACTTACCCTCTTAAAAGAGCAGTGTCAAATTATTGGTAATTTTTCAAAAACCCAATAATATCCTTCACAAAATAAGTAGCTATTAAATCTGCACCTGCTCGTTTAATGGAAGTAAGTACTTCTACCATAGCATCTTCTTCATTTAGCCATCCTTTTTCAGCAGCAGCTTTAATCATAGCATATTCTCCACTTACATGATAGGCAGAAACGGGTATTGGAGAATTTTCCTTTATCAATTGGATAATATCCAAATAGGAAAGCGCCGGTTTTACCATAATAATATCCGCTCCTTCATTTATATCCAATTGAGCCTCTTTGAGCCCTTCAATGGAATTTGCAGGATTCATTTGGTAGGTTTTTTTATCTCCAAACCCAGGTGCAGAATCCAATGCATCTCTAAAAGGACCGTAAAAGCAAGAGGCGTATTTGGCACTGTAGGCCATTATTCCGGTATTTATAAAACCAGCAGTATCCAAAGCAATTCGGATAGCACCAATTCTTCCATCCATCATATCACTTGGAGCAACCATATCTGCTCCTGCTTGGGCGTGGGTGATGGCCATTTCTGTTAATAAGTCTACAGTTTCATCGTTCAAGATTTCATCTTGGTAAACGATTCCGTCATGACCAAAACTGGAATAAGGATCCATGGCAATATCGCTCATCAAACAAATGTCTGGACAGACTTCTTTTATCGCTCTAATTCCCCTCTGCATAAGGCCGTTGGGGTTTATGGCTTCCGTGCCTTCATTGTCCTTTAAGTGGTCCTCAGCTTTCGCAAAAAGAAGAGCAGAACGAACTCCCATATCCCATAATTCTTGAACTTCTTCAAGCAATAAATCCAAACTAAACCTAAAATAATTAGGCATGGATTTTATTTCTTCTTTGCAGTTTTCTCCTTCTATTAAAAACAAAGGAGCAATGAAATTTGAAGGGTGTAAGCGGGTTTCCGTGGCCATGTCTCTAATGGCAGCGCTGGCCCTCAATCTTCTTGGTCTGATATTCATTTTATCCAGTCTTTTGGCTCCACAAGAACTTCCAGAAGTTTAGCTTCTTCAGTCCCTGTTTCTGCTTGATGATTGTAATCCCACCTTACTCTTGGTGGCAAGCTCATTAAAATACTTTCTATTCTTCCGTTGGTTTTTAATCCGAATAAGGTTCCTCTATCATGAACCAAATTAAATTCTACATACCTCCCTCTTCGGATTTCTTGCCAATACCTATTTTCTTCGTTCCAAGGATGGTTTTTTCTTTTTTCTACTATGGGGATATACGAAGGGATAAAGGATCTTCCCATTGCCATATTGTAGTTCATCCAATCCTCCTCGGTTCTGGAATCTGTCTTTTTTAAATAATCATAAAAGGTTCCACCAATTCCTCTCGCCTCATTTCTATGATGGTTTCTGAAATAGTCATCACATTGTTTTTTAAATTTTGGATAGAGGTCCTTTCCATGTTTATCCGCTGTATCTTTTTGGCTTTGATGAAAATGTATGGCGTCCTCTTCAAACAAATAATAAGGTGTTAAATCTGATCCTCCACCAAACCAACAATCCATTTTTTCATGATTTTCATCATACATTTCAAAATAGCGAAAGTTGGCATGAACCGTGGGTACAAAAGGATTTTCGGGATGTAAAACCAGGGAAAGTCCACAAGCAAAAAAATGACTGCCCTTAGTATTCATGTTTTTTTGAAGTGCATCTGGCATTTTACCATGAACGGTTGAAATATTTACTCCACCTTTTTCAAAAACATTTCCTCCTTCAATAACCCGGGTTCTTCCACCACCTCCACCAGGCCTTTCCCATTGATCTTCTTCAAACTTGGCCCTTCCATCTGTTTTTTCTACAGCAGCACAAATCTCATCTTGAAGTTCGTGAATGAACCTGGTGAATTGATCCTTCATTAACTGTAATTTTTTATCGCATTGATAAATGCCTGGGCATGATCAACTGGTACATTTGGTAAAATACCATGACCTAAATTGGCGATGTATTTAGAAGTTCCAAAGTCATCTACCATTTGCTTGGCCAATCTTTCTATTTCGGGGATTGGTGATAAAAGTCGGGCTGGGTCGAAATTTCCTTGTAGCGTTATTTTATTATGGGTAAACTCCCTTGCCAATTGTGGTGTAATTGTCCAATCTACTCCCAATGCACTAACGGGCATTGTAGACATTTCTTCCAATGCAAACCAACAGCCTTTGGCAAACACAATTACCGGTGCGTGGCTATGAATTTCATCTACTATTCTTCTTATATATTGAAGGGAAAAGGTTTCATAGTCCATTGGTGAAAGCAGCCCTCCCCAAGAATCAAAAACCTGAAGAACATCTGCGCCACTAGCTGCTTTTTCTTTTAAATAAGCAATAGTAGCATTTGTAATTTTTTCCAATAATAAATGAGCGGCTTCAGGCTGGGTATAGCAAAAAGCTTTCGCTTGATCAAAGGTTTTGCTGCCTTTTCCTTCTACCATATAGCAGAAAACTGTCCAAGGGGAACCTGCAAATCCAATAAGAGGAACTTCATTGTTTAAGGCAGATTTGGTCATTTTTAAAGCTTCGTAAACATAGCTCAACCTATCCTTTACATCAATATCTGGTATGGCTTGCACCTGTTCCATAGTTCGAATTGGATTTGGAATAAATGGTCCAGTTCCAGGAATCATTTGAACTTCCACTCCTAAAGCTTGAGGAATAACCAAAATATCTGAAAAAATAATCGCCGCATCAACTCCTACCTGGTTTACGGGCATGATTGTGATTTCCGTTGCCAACTCTGGAGTTTCGCACCTTTCAAAGAAGCTGTGTTTTTCTCTTAATTTTCTAAAATCGGGAAGAAATCTACCTGCTTGTCTCATCATCCACACAGGTGGACGTTCTACATTTTCTCCCTTTAAAGCTCTTAATAAAAGGTCGTTTTTAATTTTTGTCATCAGAAAAATGTTCTATTACTTTATCCACAACAGAAGCAATTGAAGGTTCGTTCGCCGTAATCCGAAGATTTGTGCAACGGAAATGTACCGCCTCTGATGTTGTTGCTCCAATGCAGAATGCTGGAACATTAGGTTTTAATTTATTTTTTTTAAAAAAACTGTAAACAGCAGTAGGAGAAAGGAAAATTACAGCATCAAATGAATCTGTTTCTACTATATGATGTTCCAATTCGGTTTTATAAACGATTTCTTTGTGGACATCAATTCCCTTACTTTCTAAATATTCGGGTAGATCATCTAAAGATTTATTCCCACAGAAAAAATCCACAGATTTTATTTCTTTGTTTCTTGCAATAATTTGGGCTAGGCTAATTGCATTTCCTGCCTTGGCATTGGTTTTTATACCAATTTCATCCAGCATTTCCGTGGCTCTAACACCTACGGTAAAATTCTTCTTGCCTTGGATTTCTAAATTCCGGGCTTTTAAAAGTTGTTGAAGACTGAAAACGGAATTTTTACTTGTGAAAATTCTTGCTTGTGCGTCCGGGTTGTTTATTCTTTTGGCGAAACTTTCTTCATCAAAATCCAAACTCACATTGATAAAATCCATTTCATCATACCTAAATCCAGCTTCATGAATTTTGTCACTCAAATCTTTGGCTAAAATTCTAGTAGAAAATATAGTGGGATTTGTTTTCAAATCAGCTTTTTTTAATGGATTGCATTATTTCTCTACCACCATCTTCCAATACTTTGATTGCCGCTTTTCTTCCAGCGTTT
Organism: uncultured Cryomorphaceae bacterium; assembly: GCA_937129395.1. Lineage (GTDB taxonomy): Bacteria > Bacteroidota > Bacteroidia > Flavobacteriales > Schleiferiaceae > CAKZNE01. Next base: position 7,605 of record CAKZNE010000185.1, read on the forward strand.
GCCCAAGAATTCATAGGGAAATATCCCTCAAAGATAACCTTCATTTTACCATCTAAAGCGAATACACCAGCCTTAAATTTTATTTGCTTGTTATCTGATATGGCCAAGGCTCCAACTGGTGCAGAACAACCGCCTTCCACTGCATTTAAAAAATCTCTTTCTACCATCGCTTCTTTAAATGTTTGCTCATGGTTTAATTGAGAAATAAGTTGGCTTATTTTTTCATTTTTTTCCAAACAAGCTAGACCAATTACTCCTTGGGCAGGGGCAGGGATCATCCAATCTAAAACAATATGATTTTCGGGTAAAATATTTATTCTTTCCAAACCGGCTTTGGCGAAAATTGCGCCTTGCCAATTATTTTCCTCTAATTTTCTTAAACGAGTTTGCACATTTCCTCGCAAAGCCTGCATTTCGTGTTTTGGAAATTTACTTTTCCATTGAGCAATCCTTCGGATACTTCCTGTAGCAATATTTGCTTTTTCTTCATTTTCTAGGAAGTCTAAATCCCCTTTATAAACTAATATATCATTATAGGGACCTCTTTCCAAAACAGCAGGAATATGTATTCCTTTTGGTGGTTCTGTTGGGTAATCTTTTAAAGAATGTACTGCCAAATCAATTTCCCCATTAAAAAGGGCATCATCCAATACTTTGGTGAATATTCCTGTTCCTCCAAATTGATGCAATGGGGTTTTAAGGTCAATATCAGCAGGAGATTTTACAAAAACCAATTCCGATGCTTGTCCAAGGGATTTTAAAAGGGATTGTACTTTTTGGGCTTGCCAAACGGCTAATTTACTATCACGAGTTCCTATTCGCATGGAGGCTAAAATCAGGTTTCTTTAATCTCAAAAATATGATGAATAGTTCGAAGATCATTATTCACATTTGATCCGGATTTTAATTGTCTCGCAAATTGCCCAGTAATCTTATTGAGAATTTGATTGGCCAATAAATCTGCATGTTCGGCATTTAATTCAGGATATTTCTTCAATATGCTTTGGATTTCTTTGCCTTTCCATGTTTCCATTTTCTGCCGAACAGCCTGTAGGGTAGGTGCCACTTTTCGGCTCTCCAACCAAGTGTAAAATTCCTCGGTCATCTCCTCAATTATCAACTCCGCAGCAGGAATTTGATTTCGCCTTTTTTCTACACTTTCTTCTGTGAGAATCGAAAGTTGGTCAACATCTACAATGGTAAATCCACTTTGGTTTCTTAATTCGGGGTCCACATTTCTAGGTACACTTAAATCGAGTATAAGTCTATCCTTTTGGTTTCTAAAATGCTCGTTTAAAACCGTAGGTTGAGAGGCTCCAGTTGCCACAAGAATAATATCCGCAGCATCTAAGGATTCTTTTAATTGACCATAATCCACATGTTTTACGCCAAATCTAGTGGCCAATCTTTCGGCTTTAACTTCAGTTCTGTTTATTAAAATAATATCCTCTAGACCTGTTTGGTTAACCAAATTTTCACAAGTTGTTGTTCCAATTTTGCCTGTACCAACTAATACCACCTTAGGTTTTTGATCTAAAGTTTTGATTTGTTTTTTAACCTGTTGAACCGCCGCGAATGCCACTGAGGATGCGCCTGTACTTAGTTCCGTTTGGTTTTTTATTTTTTTTGAAGTTTGGATGGCACTGTTTACCAACCTTTCTATAAATGTATTTTGAAGGCCCTGCTCCTTGGCAAAAGAAAAGGATTTTTTTACCTGTCCAATGATTTCAAAATCACCTAAAATTTTTGATTCTAAACCTGATCCAACACGATATAAATGTTCAATGGCATCACGGTTTTGTTTTATGTTCTGATGTTGGTAATAGAGATCAATAGAATTTTCTGTGTATTTACAAAAAAGACCAACTATTTCTCTGGGGCAATTTCCAAAGGCATAAATCTCAGTTCGGTTGCAGGTGGATAAAACCATAATCCCATCGCCTCCCAGTTTTTTGTAGTCATACATTAGGTGACTAGACTGCTCTTCGTTTAGGCTAAATTTTTCTCTAGTTTCCACATCAGCGGATTTGTGGTTGATGCCCACAAGAAAAAAATTTGAATACCTGCTTACTTGAAAATCTTTCATAATCAATTACCTGGCGAAAATATCCCATTTTGAAAATCCCCTATGCCCCAATAAGAACAATTAATAACCCGATTATTTGATTCTGTTTATTTAGAGTCGTTCTAATTAATCTATAGGTTAGATTTGCCAAATCATATATAGATAGTGGTTTTTAGGCCGTATTTATTAAAGTAAAAAGCCAGTTCGAAAAATGGAATTGAATTTCGAAATTGAATCAACAGAAAAAAATACCCCAAAAGGAAAAGTTGAAAATACCCGAATAAGTGACGGTATTTTTATGGTAAAGGTTGTGAACGAAGGGGAGAATTCTTTTCAGCTTAAAAGAGAAATAGATCAAAGTTTAATTCAATTTTATTTTGCTCCTGAAGGCGGAGCTGAGTTTCATTTTAATGAAGGTAGATACAGTCTGAGTTTGAAGAAGGATGGCTGCCTTTTATTTTACAATCCACTAATGGCCCTACCCTTAAATATCGAAGTGAAGGTAAAATCGAAATTATTGTTTCTATATATTACAGTGGAAAATTTGCACAAGCTTTTTGTTCAAGGAAGTGAAGAAATTGCCTTTATCAACAAAGAAAATATCAATAAAAAGTTTTACGCCGAGCAAAGTGTTGCTCCCATCATCACCCTTACCTTAAACCAATTATTTCAAAATAAAATGAATGGTCCTGCCAAGGAGGTTTTCGATAGGGCAAAGGCTTACGAGATTTTGGCTCTATTCCTAAATAAGGAAGAAGGAGTGGATGTGGAAAATTGCCCCTTTTTAAATGATGAACAAAATGTGGAACGAATTCGTTTAGCAAAAAGAATATTGATTGATGAAATGGCAAGTCCACCAACTCTTAAAGAATTGTCGAGAGAAATTGGTTTAAATGAATATAAGTTGAAAGAAGGTTTTAAGAATATTTATGGCAAAACAGTTTTTCAATATTTAAACGATTACCGTTTGGATGTAGCTAGGCAATTTTTAGACAAAGACGGCATGAAGGTAAATGATGCCGCCTATCATATTGGCTATACAAACCCCAGTCATTTTATTGCGGCTTTTAAAAAGAAATTCGGGGTAACCCCCAAAAAATATCTTACAGGAAAATTATCAAACCATGGCTAAACAAGCTGTTTTATTAGTGAATTTGGGTTCTCCAGATTCTCCGAAAGTACCAGATGTAAAAAAATATTTAGATGAATTCCTGATGGACGGAAGGGTAATCGATACCCCTTACCTCTTTCGAGCTTTATTGGTGAAAGGAATTATATTAAATACAAGACCGAAAAAATCGGCCGAGGCTTATCAAAGTATTTGGTGGGAAGATGGATCCCCATTAATTGTATTGAGCAAAAGACTCCAAGAAAAGGTTGAAGAATTCTCAAAGTTGCCCATTGGTTTAGGAATGCGATATGGCAATCCATCTATAGAGTCGGGAATTGCATCTTTGCTAAAAGAAAACCAGGATTTGGAAGAAATTCTTTTACTGCCTTTATATCCTCATTATGCAATGAGCAGCTATGAAACTGTGGTGGTAAAAGCGGAACAGGTAATCCGTAAAAAGTTTCCTCAATTGAAGATGAAAGTGAAAAAGCACTTTTTTGATGATGCCGATTATTTGGATATTCTGGCAGATAGTATTAAAGCTGGATTACCAAAAGAATTTGATCATTTATTGTTCAGTTACCATGGAATTCCCGAAAGGCATATCCGTAAATCCGATATTACAAAAAGTCATTGCTTAAATAATGGAGAATGCTGTAATACCCCTTCTCCTGCTCATGAATTTTGTTATAGGCACCAAGTGTTTGATACCACAAAATCGGTTATGAAAAGGTTGGATATTCCTGAGAATAAACACAGCAATAGTTTCCAAAGTAGGCTCGGCAGAGACCCTTGGCTTCAACCGTTTACAGATGTAGTAATTAACGAGTTACCGGCAAAAGGAATTAAGAAATTGGTGGTGGTCTGCCCGGCATTTGTTTCGGATTGCTTGGAAACAATTGAGGAAATCGGAATTGAAGCAAGAAAGGAATTTCTAAAACATGGTGGTGAAGAGTTTACTTTGATTCCATGTTTAAATGAAAATGAATCTTGGTCGAAATTAGTAGCGCATTGGGGAGAAAAGGAATTTGAAAATTAGAATTGAAAATAGAATCCTAGGCTCTAAATTTAGGGCGTGATTTATTTCTACTTATTTTTTGCTGGAGCCCTAGCATTCTCCATTAGTACACTCACGGCTGGCGGCGGAGCTTTATTGCTTTTGCCGGTACTTTCCTTTTTAATAGGCTCCTCAAATGTAGCCCCCGTTTTAAATCTTGGAAATTTTATAGGAAGGCCCATTCGATTATTTCTTTTTTGGAAAAACATCAAATGGGAAGTGGTTAAATATTATGTCCCGCCCTCAATTATTGGCGCTTGGCTTGGAGCCAGCTTATTGGCAACAATGGAAAGTAATTTTCTACAGTTTTTTATTGGGCTGTTTTTGGTATCCACTATTTTTCAGTACCAATTCGGAAAGAAGAAAAGAAGTTTTGAAATGAAGCTGGCTTATTTTATTCCCCTTGGCTTAATAGTTCCTTTTATTACAACCTTGACTGGTGCTTTGGGGCCTTTGTTGAATCCTTTTCTACTAAATTATAATATGACAAAAGAGGAGCTTATAGCCACTAAAACAGCGAGCTCTTTTTTTACAGGTATTGTACAAATTACAAGCTATTCCTTTTTTGGATTAATGAATAAGGAACTTTGGATTTGGGGTTTGATTCTAGGGATTGGAATAGGATTGGGAAACTGGATTGGTAAGGTTCTCCTTAAAAAAATATCCGAAAAATCATTTCGCCAACTTGCTCTTTTATTTATGGTTTTGAGCGGAATCTTATTGATTTATCAAAGCTTGAGCTAAATAAATTTAAACTTCAAAGTGACAAACAATTGTATATTGTGGAGCCAGATGAATAAGGGAAGTCAATAGGGTAAATGTCAAAAACTCCAAAGGAAATTAAGAAAATGACAGATAAGGAACTGCTGGAAGCAATTGCTGTTTCTAGTGATTCTGCATTTCGAGAGCTTTTTAATCGATTTTATAAAATTCTTTTGGGAACTGCTGTGAACTTGCTAAAGTCGGAGGACCCCGCAAAGGATGCTGTACAGGATGTGTTTTTACAATTTTGGAAAAACCGTGAGAAAATTGAAGTGACCAGTTCCTTGTTAAACTATTTGAAACGAGCTGTGATTAATAAGTGTTTGAACCAAATAAAGAGGGGGCAGCGGTTTGAGGATGAGGAGATTTTAGTAAATGTAGAGGACGGGAATTTGAACCCCGAAACCAAATTGGAAAATGCAGATCTTCAAGTGATAATTCAAAAGGCCTTGCTAAAGGTCCCCGAAAAGTGTAGAATAGTCTTTGTTTTAAAGCGACAGGAAGGACTAAGTTTAAAGGAGATTTCCGAAAAATTGAATATTTCAACTAAAACCGTTGAAAACCAAATTACTACTGCTTTAAAAATTTTAAAAGAGGCTTTAAGGCCTTATTATAAGGATTTTAACAATTCTTCATAGGGGATAACCACCTTTTAAGTTGTCCTAGTTACAGCCAAATAAAACTGCATATGATTGAAGAATACTATTTAAAACTTACATATAGACACCTAGATAATTCCATTTCTGAAAAGGAAGAGGAGGAATTAAATCTTTGGAGAAAGTTGAAACCCGAAAATGAGGATGAATATCAATTAATTTGTCTAGCATGGAATAATTCTGAGTCGAAATTGGAATTCTCTGAACCAGATTTGGATAAGGAATTTTCGGATTTGGAAGCATTAATGAAACCTAAGATACCTCAAGACGAAAAGGTGATTTCTATTTCGAGAAAGGAAATTCAAAAACCAAAAATAAAATGGATTGCCATTGCTGCTTCCTTGGTTCTTCTTTTTGGGGTGGCAACTATTTTCAACTTGCTAAAACCAGATAATTTGGAATGGATTGTTGTGGAATCAAAGAATGAAATGAAAAACCTTGTTTTAGCTATCATATTACTTTTCAGTTTGAATTCTGTGGTTCACGCGATGGACCATGATGCATGGGATGTTTTATTGAAAAAGAATGTCACTTCTGCTGGTAAAGTAAATTATCGTGGTTTTCGTTCCGACATAGCAAAATTGGATGCGTATTTGAAGGAATTAAAAAACAACGGGCCAACTTCGGCGACCAGTAAAAATGAGGCTTTAGCTTTTTGGATAAATGCGTACAATGCGTTTACTGTTAAATTAATCGTGAAAAACTTTCCGGTTAAGTCAATTAAAGAATTGGGCGGGTCAATTTATAAAGTCAATACACCTTGGGATATAAAATTCATTAAAATTGGAGATGAAGTAACCGTTTCTGCCCCTTTAGAAAATAG
>CAKZNE010000186.1 GCA_937129395.1 uncultured Cryomorphaceae bacterium
TAATAGTTTAATGGAATTGTTGCTTATTACCACTTCGGGCCGCCCCTCGATATTTACCCATATATCAGCCGCGGTGAAAGTCCATTTTACCTGTCCTGTTTTATCAATTCTATGTATGCCAACTTCCCCTCTGAGAAGGTAGTCGTCATCCAGGTCGTAAAACTCAAAGACACTGGCCATATCTGGTTCCAGTTTCCAATTTAGTTTAAGCTCATTCAAATCAATTGATATAAAATTTAGCCCTAAACATAAAATCAAATTGTCATTCTCAATTTTTACAGTCTGACCACTTTCCTTGCCATCACCTTTGTATAGAAAACAACCGCATTGAATCCCTTTAACAATACATGCCTGAAATAATTTTTCACTTGTAATTTTAAGATTTGAACTCCATTCTCCCATTTTGGATAATTCAAATTCCACGGTATTTTCATCCCCTACTATCGACTTTTTCGGCAAATCCCAACTTTCATAGCACAAGTCCACAGTCCACTTTCCTGAGGAAATTCTCAATTCTTGTTTATCATGGGAATTCTTGGTCATTGTTAAATTTTGGTTTGGGGTATATTTGATGTTGGAAATCGTTCCAAAAAGATTGTTTAAACGAACCTGAATATTTTTTAAAAAGCTTTTCGTCATCAATTACCAATATTCTATTTTGCTTCTAGTTTTAATATTTCTTCAAGTTTTCTTATTACGATATCCCTACGTTCCCCAATAAAAAAAGGGTTGATATGACATTCAATAATTTCATTCCTTGAAGGGTGATTTAGTATTTCCCAACTCATCTCTCTTAGAAATTGTATTACATCAGCTGCCGCATTTTTTATGTCAATTACTACTTCCAAATTATTGTCTATAATAAAAATTATATCCTCGAAATCAGAACTTGTCCTTGGATCATTACCTCTGCTTTTAAATGCTTCCCATTTAGTAGCTAAAAATAGACTTACTGGTAAAATCTTGATTTCTGCGGTGCCAATTTTCACAAGGTTCGCCTTTTTAAACCCTGGCTTCAACCAACTATTTGTTGGTCCAAGTGGCGTTTCCTCAAAAGGTATAAAGTCAATTAGAATTTCTTCATGAGAATATCTATACATTACTTTTTCTTGAGGAGCAGGATAGATTCTTTTACTAGCTAGTCTTAATCGCAGTTCATCCATTTGTGAGTAATTACTAATTTGAACAGAAATATCAATATCTTTTGTGGGACGTGGCTGTTCGGCACCTTCATCCGTAACATATAAGGTGACCACCGCCCCGCCTACAAAAATTACTTGTTCATTTATCTCTTCAAGCGCCAGTGCTACTTTTTCAACCACCTTTAAATTGATAGTAGGGTTTTTAATCATAATCAATCCTTTCCTTTAACATCTCAAATGCAAGGTTTTTCTCCCTTACTTTACCGATTCTTATTGTGTCGACAAGAGCCATAAGTTCATAGTATTTTGAATCGTTTAGACAGGCCTCGGGAGTATTAAGATGTAAGGGTTCAAGAGCCTGGCCTCTAGAATTTCCCTTACCATAAGGCCAAACAAATTTTTCTTCAGTTATAAACTCATTATTTAATGGTGCTGCTGAAATAGCCGTGTTTACGCCTCTTGTAATTGGCCCAGGCTGTTGTGGAAAAACATGACGAAGGCCTGATCTCAAGAAATCTAAAAGAGTGAGTTTTTTTAAAGTTTTTTTATCACTACTTATTAATCCTCCAATAATTGATCTATTAATACTTTCACTTATTTCACTAGGGCTTATTTTTAACTCGTAGGCCAAGTCTTTCATAAACCAACTTTCCTTTCCCTTACTTGCAATTTTCAACAAAATGGCAATATCATGGGGTCTCATTCCACTATGTTTTTTCATTCGATCAATTAATTTGAATGTAAAGGTATAATAAATTTGCGATTCGCGAATTGCGAATAGATTTATTTCAATTGAATTATTGAAAAAAGAGTAATACACAGTTTTCAGTTATCTATTATTTCCTCTTTTTCAAAATCAAACACAACTTTTCTCATTCCTGCTTGCTCTAGGGAATCTACAAGAGTTCCCTTATCATCAAAAAACTTGTGTGGCACTAAAATATTTTTACTGAAATAGCAGTCCCAAAACCGTCATCCCTATAGAGGATATCGAGTCATACATAGTTTTGGATTTCACAGCATAATTTCCATTTTTAGCCTATCGGCAAAACGGAAACTTAGTTATTAACCACATTTTAGATCGTTCCATACTTTCGATATCTGTACATCCTTGATAGGTACCAGAAAAGGAAACCAAAGAAAAATATTGCAAGCATAATTCTTCCCCTTCGATTTGTTTCCTGTCCTTTCTGGAATGAAATTAAAGGCTCACCATTCTTCCGTAGCTCTTTGATAATACCTGTTTGGCTTTCGTAGAAAATATCAACTATTTCATTTGAAGCTAGATTGATCAATAGCTTTTCCAACGAATTCTCCCTGATATTCTTTTTATGAAGATTTAGACCTTCGGTTGTTGTTAAATAGAGGTCCCAATGAATGGTCTCAATGGCTTTGTTATTACTGCGTTCTTGAAACTCGATTTTCCCGACAGAGGTTTTTACATACGAGTAATCGGACAATGTTGAGTTCATAAGTTCTCCAACATAGCAAAACCCATATCCACAGGCAATAATCATCAATGGCATCACATACTTAGTCAGGAATTTAGTTAAACCAGGACTTCTGTCTGTTGAATTTAGTTTCTTGAATTTGTTCCAGAGCTTCATTTAGCGATTTCTAGTTGGGCTGTCTTTTCATGGCTTACACAAGTCTTTTATCCCAAAAGTACCGTTGAATATCAGGGATGATTTTGACATGAAACACAAGTCGAATTTTTAAACCATGCAAATTTTATTTTTCCGCAATTAGTGTTTTCAACCGTCAATTGAAACTCCCACTTGCTTGTTATCCTCAAAGTGAACATTGAAAAAATAATTTTGTCCTTCTATTTCCTGAAATGCCATTTCAAATCCTTCATTGCGAACAGATATTCCTTTCAATTCAAAATGTTTCTCAATCGAAATAAACTCTATTTCCGCCTTGTCAAATTGTTCCTTAAGCGCCTTTTCCGATTCAGATTTTATTTCTGTTTCGTTATTCAGGGCATTTAGTAAAATCTGCTTTTGATTTTCATTAATTCCGTCTGGATTGCCTTCAATTAGTATTTCGATGCTTGAATCCAAAAATTCCCCATTAATTTGCCATCCAACTCGGTTCCCATTTGTGCTGAAACTTTCAATTGGGCCAAAATCATTGTCGGTGGTCTTTAACTTTTTACTTTTAAATAGATTTCCAAATATTCCCATTCAGTATTTTTAAAATGTTGGTTAAGATACATCCTTCAAACATTTATAATTAAATGGTTTAGACTAAATTAATTTTTGACATTCCAAATTGTTTTTTTATCAATGGATAGCCGTTGTTTATAATAAATCAATGGGACGGAGGCTAGGAAAAATGCAGTCTCCTACGAAGGTAATTATCGAGTCGTCCCTAGCTTCGGATTCGTCGATTCAATTCCCATTTTTGGCCTATCAGCAAAACGGAAATTTAGTTATTGCGGGAATTATATTATCTAAATCCTATTTTGTTATTATCGGTAGCTTTGTCAGCATAAAAGGACTTGTCCCTAATTTCGTAATGGCTTTTTTCCTGAAAATCAGGGGTTCGCGAATAAATGTTTTTTCCTTTAACATCATATTCGTTCTTTTCCAGTGCAGAGTTTTGAATACTTAGATTATAAATAATATTTTTTTGGCCTTTGTTGAAGGAATAATAAAAAGTGTAGTGACTGCCCCAAATTATGGAATTGAAAAGGTCAACCTCATTTGTATCAGAAATCATTATTCCAGTCTCCTCATTATTTATTAATGTGGTATTCAGTATTTTCAATTTAGATTTAGCTGTTTCAATACCTCTCCAATTTGTAGAGATAACACAGTTTTCAATTTTCAAAGAAGATTTGTAGGTATTAATTGCCCCAGAGCTGGCAACATTTTTTCGAAGGCCAACAATTCCGTACGAATTCCTAATAATACAATACTTTAATGCATTTTTTGCTGATGTACTATCAAAGTATATTGAGCCCCATTTTCCTTCATCTAACCTATCAAATGATATTAATTCGTTTTTATTTCCTTGAGCAATTAAAGTCCCCTTGACTATAATATGGCCTGACTTATTTGTTTCATACTTAAAATCATCAGAGTTTGACGTGCTTAAAGATTTTAATTTGATTTTTACAGATGGGCCAATATGAAGTGTTTCACCTACAGGGACAGTAGCCTTACCTTCTATTATATAGGGAGATCCTTGAGAATTCCATTGACCAAATATGGTCGATCCATCTTTTATAATTGTTTGACCAATTCCATTCAAGCAAATGAAAAAAAGGCTTATTGAGAGGAAAAATTTCATGTGTTCATTTTATGATTCTTAGATACATCCTTCAAACATTTATAATTAAATGCTTTAGACTAAATTAGTTTCTGTGACCAACAAAACGATGCAGCTAGCAAAAATGCAGTCTCTTAGGTAGGTTGATTTGCCGAAGGTAAAAATAGATTTAATAAGCCAAAAAACGATTATAGGAAGCCTAAATCTTTATGGCTTGGATTGGTATCCCCTTCTTATCAAACTGTGACCCGATGTGCCTCAAGATTTGTTGGGGAACCCGAATTTGAATGGCAGTATTTAAGGCTATTGAAAAATTTGTAGTACATCTGACGCATGAATTCCTTCTTGTTAATACCCCCTGCCCTAAGCGCTTTTTTGTGTCCAAACCAAATTGCATGAATAGTTCCGAAGAATAATAATCCATACCAGCCGACACTAAAGGCTTTTTTGTAAAAACTTTTTTGGTTAAATATCCTATACAACCGCTCGTTTTGAAATTTAATATGATGGGCCTCATCAATTAGAATATCCTTACAAATTGACTTTAACAGTAGACATTCGGATGCATCATGTAAAGCTTGATAAAATACTTGAGCGGCACTTTCAACAATTATTACGGTAATGGTCCAAACTTCCATACTTGTATTGAAGTATCGAATTTTCCTAAATAGAGAATCTCCCCAATCTTGTTTTGTCCGCTCCTCACCGATTAAGTCAATATACCTGCCCAGATTACTACCGTGTTTTTGTTCTTCTTTAATAAAGAGTTTTACGGCATCTATATAGGCTAGATCATTTATCTTTTTCGCGTGCTTGGCTGCCGCTGCGAGTAAGTGTTTTCCCTCACTCGTCTCCCCTAATTGCCAGGCTTTTAATGAGTAAAGAATATTTTTTTGTTCCTTTTCTGTTAAGGTTGGTGGGATGTTCCAATCTATTCGTTCCTTGGTCAGATTGTCTTGAAAGTGGTTTTTCCAAAATTTAGAAGTGTGCATAATATCAGGATTTTATACACGCTAACGGCTTAGCCAATTCAATATTTTTACCTTAACATTTAATTGTGAGAGTGCCTAGATGGATGCTAATGGTTAGTTTAAAATGACTTTAGGGTTGGGTGGGCTGCTAAGCAATTGAATCAAGGGTGTACTAAACAGTCAATTAACGGATTAAAGCTTAAAAAAAGGGATGCCATAACATTCCAAAATTTAGTTTTATGAAAAATATTCCTTGTGAAATAGCGCTCAAAAATCGCTTTCCTCAAAGGTAGATATCCCTTCATCCGTAGCTTTATAATCCATAACACAATTTTCATTTTTGGCTTATCTACAAAACGGGAACTTAGTTATTGGCTATCGTTTTTCTTTATTTTTTCAATACCCCAATTTAAACCTTCATGAACTGATTCTTTATTTATGGGTCAATTATTTTCCTTTTCAAAATGAGCTTATTATAGGTCCTGAAACCAAAGATCAAAATTAAATTGAACTAAAAAACAATAGCAAACCTCCAAAAGCCCTTAGTATGTAGGATTTTGGAGGTTTGACTTTTCTAATGGGTTATTGCTATTAATAAAATATAGCTAAGAATTTACCTTCTTAGTCATTATACATAATCAGTTTTTCAACTATGCTATCCAATTCCGAATCAACACTAGGTTTAGAAATATATCCTAAGCCATCAGATTCCAAAGCTTTTAAATTTTCTTTTTCAGCATTGTCCATTTCGATGTCTGCAGTAACAACTTCAGGTTCCAGCCTGTGGTAATCGTTTTTGTTTTGCCCTTCTAAGGTATGGTATATTTTATCTAAATGATAATGAACTGTTTGAGAGTTTCCGTTCATCATAATGCTAATTATCGGTTTAATCCAACCAATTGCACCCCAGTCTTTGGCTTTGTCATATTCAAACTTTTTGGCGTTAGCTCCAGTCCCTAATGATACGATCATAATATGGTTAGCATCTGGTTTAATTAAGTCATCGCTAAAAGACATTCCTCTTGCCTCAGAATAAGCTGCAAGTGAAGGATTATTAATAAAAACCCCGCCATCAATAAGGGGATAAGAACTCCCCAATTGGTTTTCTACTAAAGCTGTTTCAAAATAGGTTGGAGCAGCGGATGTTGAACGTGCAACGTCCTTTACTTTGAAATTGTATATGGAGTTTTGAGCATTTTGTTGTTTAAAGAAATGCGGCTTCGCATTCTTAATATCATAGCTACTGATGATGCATGGTTTGATAAGATCCTTAAGTTCAATTTCGCCAAAGGTCTCTTCAAGAATTTGTTCAAGGGCCGAGGCATTATATTTTTCATCAGTAATACCTCCTTTGCTAATAATTTTTTGTTTGAAACTACGGCCAAAGATTTCTGACCCTCTTTCCAGGTATAGCTTTAGTGCATCTCCGGTGGTGAGTTTTGGTCGTCCATTATCACCTGGACATAGATATGCAAGGCTTAAGATTCCTCCTGTGCTGGTTCCTGCAAATAAGTCAAAAAAGTCGACCAACCGGGCATCTGGGTTATTTGTTTGCTTCTGAAGTTTTTCCTCTAATCTTCGTAATACTATTCCAGGCAAAATTCCACGAATCCCGCCCCCGTCAATTGATAAAATGCGAACTTTTTTCATATGTATTTATTTAATTAAAATCGATTGGGTGTATTAATAATTGTCGTTTACTAATTAATTATTATAATATTATTCCAGGTAATTTATCTACAATTTAAATTCTTACTGTGAGCTTAATGTAACTAAAACTAAGCGCTGTTTTACTGTAAATTTATCCTTCGCAAACTTAACAGCTTCATTGTTTTTTTCATTAAAGTTCCCATGTATTTTGTTAATTCTGGTACAACTTTTTTGTCGGCCTTAACGCAAGCATCTGTTATTTCTTTTCGGCTTCCCCACTCTCTCCCTCGGATTTCATTTCAATTAAGACGGGTAAGCTTTCCTGGTCATCCATAAACACGCTTGCAAATGCCTTTTCATTCTACATTTTCCTTGATTTACACTGACTCTGTCCTTAATTCATATACTCAGCCTTGATGATTATGACCTTCTGAAAATTCAGATTTTCTGAATAGCCTAAGTCGGAAAATCCTTTTTTTGTACAACAAGCCATTGGCTCTAAATTAAACCAGCCTAAAAAAGACGCTGCCATGAATTTGAATTATGCATTGACAAGATAAAGAATCTTCTGAGCATTCGTTAAATCGTGATTTGAAGCCTGGGTACACCTTCTAGAAGTTCAAGAGCTAAATAATGAGAATACACTTTTTTAGCATCCATATTAGCACCATTGACGGAAAGATTGGCTCCCTTCCAAAAGCCTATAGGATCAATGACACAAAAATTATTCTTTTTGCCATTAACCAGTTCAATAAAA
>CAKZNE010000187.1 GCA_937129395.1 uncultured Cryomorphaceae bacterium
GATCATGAGCGATAGCGAATAACCCAAAAGAACAGAATTAAACCTTTTTCTTCAGGCGATATTTTTTATTTAGGACAAGTATGAACAAACAGCTATTATTAATTGCCACTCAATTTAGGAATTAAACAATTTCGCCAGCAATATAAAATATAAATCTTTTAAGGCTTGATGAGGTTTTCAACCACAGCCAATTGATACAATTCTATATTATTTTTGACATTCAATTTCTTAAATATCCTAGCCTTATAGGTGCCAATGGACGATTTATGAAGATGTAGTAATTTACAAATATCAGTTACGGATCTTCCTTTTAACATAAAGGAAAGAATTTCGGATTCCCTTGAGGATAAGGTTTGGACGCCGTTTTCTTTTCCCATGGTTTTATTAGTCATATACTCCATTAAAATATCCCCAGAAAAGTATTTTCTATTGTTTTTTATAGAATTAATGGCAAAGGCTATTTCATTATAATCCACACCCTTATCTAAAAATCCCATTATTCCCAATTCCAAGAGCCTTCGAATATAAAGGATCGGAGATTCCATACTTAGAATTAGAATTTTCACATTTGGAATTTCCTTAAGAATCTTCTCTATGAGGCTCGTAACTTCCATATCCGGAAGATTTAAGTCCAAAATAATTAAATCAAAAACCCTAGACTTTTCAATTTCCTCCTCCCTTTTAGACCTTATTGTAGCCAAACCATCTCCGCCACTTTGGGATGTGTAAATTTGTTTGAACAGCTTATTTCTATTGATAAATGAACTAAGTCCCATTAAAACAATTGGGTGATCATCTATTATTAATACAGCGCCATTTTTCATTTTCCCCTTTTTCTAATGCAGAAAAATAGAGCAGTCAAAAAAAATAATTTGTAGTTAAAAAACTAAAACCAAGTAGTTCAAATATTAGAGTTAAAATTTAACAACTTGTATTAAGCGACTAAAAAAGAGCAACTTAACATCCGATCTTCATTGTAAATAATTTCAAAAGAAAATCGAAAAATTGAAAAAATTAGAACCTAAGTATTGGAGTATTAAGGGTCTTAGTAATTAAGATGTAGAAATATTTAGAAATACACTTTAGCACCCTAAATCTTCCTAATCGATCATTTGAATGCTCCGATATTGAATGCTACCGTCTTTTAGATAGAAAATTAAAAAGTACTGTCCTGATCTCAAATTTTTGAGGTTTAAGGGCTCATCTAAATCTGACTGGGGATAAATTCTTAAAAGCTGACCAAAACCATTTACCAATTCGATCCTTTCAATTGGAAATGAAGCGGAGTAATCGATATTAATTAAACCAGGACTGGGTATAGGATAAATTTTTATTTTGTTTTTCAATTGGTTTTCAAGTAATGAGCTATAGGGAGAGACAATAGTCACAGTCATTGATAGGCTATCTTCAATACTACAGGTTCTGGCTTTTAGGGTTATTTTAAATGTTCCATTTTGTGTATAAAAATGATTGGGATGAATTACCGTTGATTTTGGCGAACCATCACCAAAATCCCATTCAAACCAATCTGCGTTTTGAGACAGATTTTGAAAATGAACCTCAATAGCCGTTGGTCTAGGTGGCATCTGGTTATAAACAAAAGAAGCTTTGGTTGTGGAAGTATCCACCCCCCATTTCAACAAAGAATCATACACCACCAATTTAGCCGCACTTCTAATAATTGCCGCCTCAGCAGCTGGCAAATTAAAATCAAAGCTAATTTGGCTGGGATCCTTTTTAAAAATAACGCTATAAAAGCTTAAGGCTGCCGCATAAGAGCCACTTGGAGAAGGATGAGAACCGTCTGCTGCGTATAATTGAATGTTTGGATTAGTGGTTCTTAAATAATTCCACAAGGCACCAACAGGACTCACAATTCCATTATTATCGGCAGCCATATGTTGGTAGTTTTTATTTAAAATACTGTCCATTCCTGCATAGGTACATACCCAAGGCCAAGTATTGCAATTGTTGGCATCCCCATTTTCCCTACCCCAGGTCATATAAAAAATGGGCTTGGTACAAGAGTCATTAGCCCTTGCAGTATCCGATAAAATCTTGGCATGAGGAAATACCTCATTCGCCACTTTGGTAGAATCCCATGAAGGTTCCTGACTTTGGGCTTGAATTACAATATGATCCCAATTGTTCGCATAAATTTTAGAAATTAATAGCGAATCCGAGCTATGATCCATTAACCTAAATCCTCCTGGAGTATGGGCATCATAAATAAGGCTATCCCCAACAGAAAGCGCTACGACTTTTATCAATTGTGGAAGATTGTTTACGCCTGTATAACTGTTCCCAATAAAAAGAACCTTTTTGTTTTGGGCCTTTATTACTGGGCAAGTTGCCATAATAAAAAGTAGGAAAAGAGATTTCTTAATCATCAAATGAAAATTTTCACCTTTAAAATTAAAGAAATATGTTCAATTAACTATTTCACAGCAATAGCTGAGATTTCCACATTTACATTTTTTGGCAAACAAGAAACCTGAACAGTTTCTCGGGCTGGAGGATCAGCCTTAAAATAAGCCCCGTACACCTCATTAATATTCGCAAACTGACCCATATCGCTTATAAAAATGGAGCATTTTACAATATTGGAATAATCCATTTCCGCAGCTTCAAGAATACTTCCCAAATGTTTCATTACCCTATGAGTCTCTTCTTTTATATCCTCCACGTGCAATTGTCCAGTTTTAGGATCCATTGCTATTTGTCCAGAAATATATAAAGTACCACCAGCCAAAACCGCCTGATTATAGGGTCCAATAGGAGCGGGAGCATTTTCAGTATTAATAATTTTCTTCATCTCGGTTATTTTATATTTTTTACAAGATTATTATTTCGACTTTTGCCAACAAGGCCACTAAAGTATTAATTGTTGAAGCTATTACTAATAGATAATTACGATTCATTCACTTTTAATTTACTTCATTATCTGGAACAGCTCTGTGAGGATATTGATGTAAGACGAAACGATGAATTAAAACTTGAGGAAATTGAGGCCTATACTCATATTGTATTGTCGCCAGGACCAGGCTTACCCAAAGATGCTGGGATTTGCCTTCCTTTGATTGAAAAATATTCTGGTTCCAAATCTATTTTAGGAATTTGTCTCGGACATCAAGCTATTGCCGAAGCTTTTGGCCATAACCTATTTAATCAGGAAAAAGTGGCTCATGGCCGATCTGAAAGTATTACAAAAACGGAAAAGAATTCTTGGTTATTAAAAGGGCTTCCTAATGATTTTAAAGTTGGACTTTATCATTCATGGGCGGTAGCTTCGAATTCGTCTATCGGTCCTTTTAGGTTAGTCGCAAAATCTAAATCTGGTATTAATATGGCTTTTGAACATGCTACTTTGCCCCTTGCAGGATTGCAATTTCATCCAGAATCGATAATGAGTGAATTTGGTTTGGAAATTATAAACAATTGGTTGCACAGGTCGTCTGCAAATTAAACTTGCTTTTACCGATTATCTTTCAAAATCACCAACACCCCTTCTTCTTTCATATTTAAGATCAGAAAGCACACTGGAATTTACTCTAATCGTAAGGGTATAAGATTGTTGGAATCCAAATGGAATCCAAGCGCATTGCATTTCCCAACAATGTAATTGTCTAAAGAAATTAAAGGAAGTAACTGTAAAATCCTTATTTTCAAAATCATAGCCAGTTGTAAAATTGAACTTCCAATTTTCAGAAAGCTGAACATCCCCTGAGGCTCGTAAACCCTGGCTAATTGTTGAGGTAAGTCCCTTATAATTTTTACTTAAGGTGTAGTTTAATCTAAGATTCCAAGTTGGTTTAAAATCAAACCGGGTTTTTGGGTTATAATAATCTGGGTCCCCTTCTGTAATTCCCACACTAGCTGGTTTATCTTCTTCCTCTCCATCATTTTCAACTGCTTTTTTCTTTCCCCCTTTTTTCTTTTTCTTTTCGCCTTTCTTTTTAAATGTATTTGCATTCAAATTTATCCCACTTGCCAATCCTTCTCTTAAAGGCCTTAAAAGGCTTCCATTGCTAGACCAAGAACTTTCGTTTATCTGGGTTTTAAGCTCCTCATCATAGCCATAAAAACTATAGCTTGAAGTAAAATTTAAACTAACCAAGCCATTAAACACAGTGGAGGTAGCGTTAATTCCTAAAGGGGCCCATTGAAATTCTTCTGCCGCCATATTATAGGAGGTATTTAAACTAAATCGTTCTAAAATTTTAACCTTCTTCTCTCCGCTACTATCCTTGGAAGATTTTACTTTTCCCTCTAAAATATTCTGTAAACCAAAATTTACATTCCCTTGCTTCCCAGCACTTGCAGATCCATAAAGTTGGGAACCATATCTATCATAAGAATCAAAGTTTCCTAGGGTATCTGATTGAACGGATTGATAATAACCCCAAAAATCATCGGAAAAATCTGGTTTGTAAGAAAGTCCAACTGTTGGAGTCATTACATGACGTAAAGCCTTTAAATAACCTTTAAAAGCAAAAGTTCCATAAACCTTGGTAGAAACATTCACCTGAGCTTGAAAATCCCTATTGGCGAAAAAACCATTTGAAGTGTCTGAGGTGACATTATTTATAGAATCAACAAACCTAAAATCCTGTCTTTTAAAATACCAACGTTCTTTATAGGTGATACTGGGATTAAGTACAAAATTTTTGAAAATTTTATAATTCGCAGAAATTGGAATACTATGGCTTATCCCATTTCGAGCATCATCCAACAGTGTTTTTTTATTAAAAATGTCAGAGTCTAAAGTGGTTCTTATCTCATTGGCTGTATTGGCTGTATAGGTTATTCCTATCTCTTCAAACCATTTTTTCTTCCCTACGCTAACCTGCCTTTTAAAAGGAAATAATCTATTTACTGAAAAAGTAGCCTGTGGTAAAGTAAAAGACAGGGCCTTGGTTGCGTTGTTTTGATTGTGCCTAGCAGAAACGCTTAAATTAAAAGGTTTCCCCGGCCAACTTTTATTGATACTTACACTGGAAGCCAATTGGTTGGTAAGAATGTCCTCCGGATTTGTACTGGTAACCTGATAAAATGTAGCTGAAGCGATATTTACATTGGCATTAAATCTAAAATTTGGATGCGCTTTTGGGTCTTGATTATGGGTCCAACGAATACCAAAATCACTTCGGTTATCAAAGGCGCTGGAATTGTATTTTGCAAATTCCTCCCTTCCAAATTTAATAAGGTTATAGCTTAAATTAAGGTTTCCGGAATAGGCATATCGTTTTTTATAATTGGTTAATGCTCTTAGTCCCCAACCCCCTTGCGTATAAATATCTCCCTTTACTGCAAGATCTACATAATCCGTTCCAGCCCAGTAAAATCCACCATCCTTTAAAAAATAGCCTCTAAAAGGAGAGCTTCCATAGGCAGGAACTAAAATTCCGGATTTCTTTTTATCCTGTGTGGGAAAAAAACCAAAAGGCACCATTAAAAATGTTGGGATATCCATCAATTCCAAATAAGCGAATTGGGTTACTACTTTTTCGCCAGGTATTACCTTGGCTTTATTGGTTCTAATTCTAAAATGTGGATGTTCGTGACTGCAGGTGGTATAAGAGGCATTTTTAATAAAAAGGATATTTTCTCCAAATTTCTTCACATCTTCACCATGTAAAAAACCCTCTCCTTCTTGGGTTATTACTTTTCGGATTTTCGCCTTTTTTGTTTCAAAATTATAGCGCATTTCATCAGCCCTATAGCTTTTTCCACCCTCCACAAACAATGGTTTTTGAACAATTTTTCCCGTACTGTCCCTAATTCCCTTGGCAAAAAGGGTACTTGTATTGAAATCTATTTTAATATATCCAGCCTCTAAAGTAATGTCTTGGTATTTTACATAGGCCTTATTGTAGAGCTCTGCTCCCCCTTCACCAGGACTTCCAACTATAGAATCCTCCGCAGTATAATCAACATTATCCTCTAGAAAGCCCCCTGCATCCGTGCTGTAGACCGAGTCCGGACTTAAGTGAATTTTATCCGTTTTTTTTAGATTGGTATCGGATGGGTTTTGATAAAAACGAGAAATGCCAATACTATCCATACTGGCATTGCTGCTATCTGTTGGTTGTACTTGTGCTTGAGAAGACACTACATAACCAACAACTAACGTTAATAAAAATATAATTTTTTGACCCAATCTGTGCAAGATGACTTATAAATTTGCTTTAATATTCAGGCACACAATTTGAACGGCCAAAGCTAATCAAAATATAGTCCATTGAAGATAAACCATTCATTTACCGCTGTAATATTTTCAGCATTTTTCACTTTATGCCATTACTGTGCCATGTCGCAAGGAAATGGGGTGCATGTTGTAGTTATAGATGCGGGTCATGGCGGAAGAGATCCAGGGAACCTTGGAACTAAGAGATATAAGACTAAAGAAAAGGATGTATCCCTAGCCGTTGCCTTAAAAGTGGGGCAATATATTCAGGATAATCTGAAGGATGTAAAAGTCATCTATACTCGCAAAACGGACATTGCTGTTTCCCTTGAACGAAGGGCAGAAATTGCAAATGAAGCTGAGGCAGATGTTTTTATTTCCATTCATTGCGACTCTTTCACCAAGAGTTCGGTTACCGGAACCACCAGCATAGTTTTAGGAAGAAATCACGGTGATGAGAACATGCGTGTGGCAATAAAAGAAAATTCGGTAATTCTTTTGGAAGACAATTATGAAGAAACCTATGCGGGTTTTGACCCTACCAAACCGGAAACTTGGATTGCAATTACACTTTACCAAAATGCTTTTCTAAACCAAAGTATTTCTCTTGCTCAAAAAATTCAAGATGAATTTAAAACTAGAGTAAAGAGAAAAGATAGAGGTGTAAAACAACAACCACTTTATGTAACT
>CAKZNE010000188.1 GCA_937129395.1 uncultured Cryomorphaceae bacterium
TAGCAGTAGAATCTTTATTAAATGCTTTAATATCGAAAGCAAATAAAATTGGTTCTAAATTTGAATTAACTACGGCTTCTTTTACCGGTAAATCATTATCAGCCACTACATTATGAGAAACAACACGTAATAAAACTTTTTTAGCTTTCTTTTCCCAACGAAGTACTTGCGTATTAGCTTTACCTCCACCAAATCCATTTCCAGAATAGGTTTTAGCAATACGAGTAACCATTAACATTTCTTTGTTAAAAAGAGAATCTGGAATTTCGTAGAAAAGTTTACCTTCTATATCATGTACTTTAAATAATCCATCATCTGTCTTAGCATTCTTAGTTATAACTTTACCATAAGGCTGAATTGCACCTTTTTTTGGTTTCGGCTTTGGTTTTGGAGCAACAACTGGTTGGTTTTTTTTACTCTTTTTTTTAGAGCGCTGTGCATTAACATCTGTCACCGCTCCAAGTAAAAAAATGCTCGATAAAAGAGCAATAATCACTTTGTTTTTCATAAAATTTAGTTTTATAGTTGGCGCAAATTAAGTTAAAAAAAATGAAATGTTTTGTTAATTGTTTCTTAAGAAATGTTTTTATCTTTTGAAAAAACAAATTTTTGAATTCTGTTAAATATTTAAAATATCACGCTTATTAATAAAAAATATTTAATTAAAACCTTTATAATTGAGATTATCATTTTTTATAACTGATTAAAGCTATCATAAATAATTTCAAAACATATATAAAAAATACTAATTTGAATATTGAAAAGTTATATTTTTAACCCAACAAGTATTTACTTATTTTTACCATAAATTATTTTGTTTTTATGAAACGCAGTCTATATTTTATAGTTACTATTCTTTTTTTAATTCTCTGGAGTTCTTGTCGTAAAGATTTAGAGTTTTCAGCAAGTACTGGAGATCTTGAGTTTTCAAAAGACACTGTGTATTTAGACACTGTTTTCTCAAATATTGGTTCTAGTACATATAATTTAAAAGTTTATAATAAAAGTAATAACGACATTGTAATTCCAACTGTTAAACTAGGTTTGGGTGACGCTTCAGAATACCGATTGAATGTTGATGGTATTGCAGGACAATCGTTCGAAAACGTAGAAATTCATGCCAAAGACAGCTTATTTATTTTTATTGAAACGACGATAGACATCAACGATTTCCCAAACCCAAACGGAAGTTATTTATATATCGATAAAATTGAATTTGATACGAGTTCAAACCTTCAAGAAGTCGAGCTAGTAACGCTTGTACAAGACGCAGTTTTTATTTACCCAAATAGAGACAACACGACAAAAGTGGTTGAATTATTAACACTTAATGTTGGTGGCGAAATGGTTGAAACCGAATTACAAGGACGCGAATTATTAAATTCCGAACTCAACTTTACAAACGAAAAACCTTATGTTATTTATGGTTTTGCTGCCGTACCAAACGGTGAAACATTAACTATTGATGCTGGTGCGCGTTTACATTTTCATGCCAATTCAGGGTTAATAATTTCTGAAGATGCCACGCTAAACGTAAATGGTGCATTTAGTAACGATCAAGAACTTTTAGAAAACGAAGTTATTTTTGAAAGTGACCGCTTAGAACCAAATTTTTCGAACACACCCGGACAATGGGGAACCATTTGGTTTTTTGAAGGCAGTGTTAACAATACCATTAATTATACTACTATAAAAAATGCAACCGTTGGCATTTTAAGCGATGGCAATGCGGATGAGGCTACCGAAAAACTTAAAATTAACAATTCTCAAATTTACAATTCTAGTAGTTTTGGTATCCTTGGAAGATATACATCTATAACTGGAGAAAATTTGGTGATTAATAATTCTGGACAATCATCTTTTGCTGGAACTTTAGGCGGAAAATATAATTTTACTCACAGTACTATTGCTAATTATTGGAGTAACGGATTTAGACAATTCCCAGCTGTTTTACTTAATAATTTTGTAGTTGATGAAGACAATAACGCTACACTCGCTGATTTAACTGAAGCTAACTTTAATAATTGTATTATTTACGGAAATGATAATCCAGAGATTTTATTAGATGAAATTGAAGATGCTGCCGTTATTTTCAACTTTAAATTCACAAATTGTTTGATTCGTTTTGAAGATAATAACAACAATTTTACAGGTATAAATTACGATTTAAGTAATGCTAATCTTTATGAAAATAATATTTTTAATGAAGATCCACATTTTAAAGACACAAGTCTTAATCAATTATTTATTGGTGAAGAATCTGCAGCTATAAACAAAGGAATTTCTGTGTTTTCAACACAAGTTCCAACAGATATTTTAAATATTAACAGAACAACTTCTCCAGATTTAGGTGCTTATCAGCATATCATATTTCCTGAATAAGGTAAATATATTTGGTGCGTTTTAAAAAAATAACATACTTGACTTTATCATAAAAAATAACGTAAGTAGTTTAACAACCGATAAAGCCCATTAAAATGGAACTTTATCTTTGCATTGGCAAACATTTAAGACACAGCAGAAATGGGATTAGATATAGTAGAATTAGTAATGGCAATAGAAGACAAATTTGGAATTGCAATTCCGGATGCTGAATGTGAACTAAATGCTACTGTTCATCAAATGGCAGATTCTGTTTTTGAAAGAATAAAATTAAAGCCGAATAAAAAATGTTTATCTCAAATAGTCTTTTATCGAATAAGAAAAGCGTTTGAACAGATTGGAAATGAAAAGCAGAATATTACACCGAATACTAAAATGTCGGAATTATTAAGCGAAACGGATTTAAAAAATAATTGGATTCGATTAGGAATAAGGATTGGACTAAAAATTCCTGATTTAGTTGATTTAGATTTAGACAAAACTTTGAATAAAGAAGTTAAATTTTTAGGCTTCAAAGTTTTTGACCGAACAGAACCTGTTGCAGAAAATACTTTAAGAAAATTTACTGATTGGATAATTTCTATGAATTATGACGAATTAATTTCTATAGATAATATTACAAGTAGATATGAGATTGAACGAATTATTTGCGGAATTATAGAAGATAGAATTGGAGTTCCAGTAAGTGAAATTGAATTACATCATTCCTTTACAAATGATTTAGGAATTGATTAAAAAATGAAAACTATGAATATGATTCACAATTTTGAAGACTTTTCCAGACTAAATAAACAAAACAAAATTAAACCTGATGTCAAATCGGGTTTAGGTTCTAAAAGCGTTGAGTGTTTAAGAAAATTAGGTTGGAAAATTGGAAAAAACACAGAATCTAAGGATTTACTAAATATATGTAGTCAATCAGAAGAAAATTTCAAAATGGCTCATCAACATTGCGGAATTGATTTCTGGGTTATCGATAAGTAAAACGATTTGCCAACAACGTTTATAATGCGTTGCTCGTTCTGTGTGTACTCGAAAAATCCTACGGGTTTTCCTCTGGTTCGTGATAGTTTACTATCTTTAAGCTAGCCAACGCAACACATCATACACGAAGACGTTAAACGAAACTCTAAAAATAATTACAAACTAAAAACACATGAAAAATTTATTTGTATTACTTGCATTATGCTTATCATTTTCATTTTTAAGCGCACAATCAAATTCTGATAAAGCAGGCGTAGAAAAAGCTTGCATGAATTATATTGAAGGTTTTTATGAAGGCGACACCAATAAATTAAAGACTTGTTTACAGCCTACGCTTAACAAGTTTGGGTTTTGGAAAAACGACGATAATAAAACATTTAGACAAGTTGCACATATGTCTTTCGATCAAGCTTTAAATTACGCAAAAAATGTGTTGGAGAAAAAAGAATTCCCAAAAGCTGATGCGCCTAAAAAAGTTGAAGTTTTAGATATTGGCAACAAAATTGCTTCGGCAAAAGTGACGGCTTGGTGGGGTATTGATTTTATGTTACTTTCTAAACGAGGTGACAAATGGATGATTGAGCAAGTACTTTGGGAAGGGCCATATAAAGAAGAATAAATTTTAAGTAATTTAAGCAGGCTATTTACAACCTTTAGGTATACTATTGTGTTAACGGATAGTTGCGTTAACGATTGCAGCGGCATCCTTTTTAAAACTTAATAATATTGTGTTTTGTTTTTAACTATAATTAAGATGATTGCCACATTCTTACCTCTTTCGCAATGACGTTTTAAAAAGATATAGTGTAAAGCGTGTTAAAACGCCCAAAGACAAAAAAACCCCAGCATTGATACAGAATTCTATATTAATGATTTGTTTTTTCATAATAATTGAGCAACTATCAAAAAATATTCTAACCTTAAAATTATCCTAATATTCATATTTTCAATATTAAAACTTAATATATTTACATTCTTATATAATTTTCATGCTTAAAACAGTAGATGTAACTTTTTCTTACACTAAAGACTCTTCTTTTAATTTTCCTGATATTGAGTTATCCGATAGTCAGTCGTTGTTGATTCTTGGTAAATCGGGTATTGGTAAGACCACGTTATTGCATCTATTAGCAGGAATTTTAAAATTGCAGAAAGGTGAACTGGAGATTGACAGTAATGATATTGGGAAAATGTCTCCAAAGGAATTGGACGCCTTTCGTGGCAAACACATTGGCTTGGTTTTCCAAAAATCCTATTTCGTGAAATCAATAAGTATTAAAGATAATTTGATACTAGCTCAAAAGTTGGCGAACCAGAAAAAGGACATCGACCAGATAAAAGATATTTTAGAGAGGTTAAATATTTTGGACAAGATGGACAAACTCGCCAATGAACTAAGCGTTGGGGAACAACAAAGAGCCTCCATCGCGAGGGCCATTATTAATAAACCTTCCCTGATTCTTGCAGATGAGCCCACCTCGGCATTGGACGATGAAAATGCCGACAACGTAATAAATTTGCTTTTGGATAGCGCTGAAAAGTGTAATGCCAATTTAGTAGTGGTTACCCACGATAGAAGATTAATTTCCAAACTACCTAATACCATGCAATTATGAATTGGTTAAAGATCAGCTGGAAAAATATTTGGTATAAACCTCTTTCATCCATATTAAGCATTCTGCTTTTGGCTTTTGGAGCCGGAATTATTTCTTTATTATTAAATGTTTCGGAACAATTAGAAAAGCAGTTTACCAAAAATATTGCAGGAATAGATATGGTTATAGGCGCCAAAGGGAGTCCGCTTCAGTTACTATTAAGTAGCGTGTATCAAATTGACGCTCCTACCGGAAATATTGATTTAAAAGAATACAAAAAACTACTTAAAAACCCTTTAGTAAAAACAGGAATCCCCCTTGCCTTTGGAGATAACTTTGAAGGCTACCGAATGGTAGGTACCGAAAGTTCTTATTTGGATCTTTACAATGGTGAAATTAAGGAAGGCCAGCTCTGGTCGCAGTCTGGAGAAGCGGTAATTGGCGCAAGAGTTCAGGAATTAACGGAATTAGAATTGCACAAATCCTTTAGCAGCAGTCATGGTTTTAATGCCGAAATGGGTGATAACCACGATCATTTTAAATATCAAGTAGTTGGAGTCCTAAAACCTACTGGAACCGTTTTGGACAAATTAATTCTTACCAATATTGAAAGTGTTTGGGATGTACATAAGCACGAAGAGCATGAAGAGCATGAAGAGCATGAAGGTCATGAAGGCCACGATCATAAAGAAAAGCCAAAAGAAATTACAGCTGCCTTTATAAAGTTTAAGAGTCCGATGGGGATAATGAGTATTCCTCGCTATGTAAATCAGAAAACCTCTATGCAAGCGGCTTTACCAGCAATAGAAATTAATCGGTTATTTTCCTTAATGGGAACTGGAATTTCGACCTTAAAAAGTTTGGCTTTTCTCATTGTTTTAATTTCAGGAATAAGCGTTTTCATTTCCCTTTACCAAAGTTTAAAAGAAAGAAAATTTGAACTGGCACTACTCAGAACTATGGGTGCCACAAGATTTCAACTTTTTAGTTTAGTGATTTTAGAAGGCCTAGTAATTTCCATAATTGGTTTCTTAGCAGGTATGGCTTTTAGCAAAATTGCCATGAAAATAATTTCGGGAATGGCAGAAGAAATCTATCAATATAATTTGCAAACCACATTTTTCAGCAAAGAAGAAGGCCTTCTATTTTTAGGTATTTTAGCCCTAGGCTTTGTGGCTTCAATTTTGCCTTCGGTACAGGCATTCAGATTAAATATTTCCAAAACTTTAGGTGATGCTTAAAAAGATTTTAATTGTAAGTTTAATAGGAATTTTAAATTTTTCCTTCGACCAAAAACCATTGGTTTGGGAAATATTAGGCCTTACAACTTATACGAATAGCATGGAACAAGATGGAAGTTTAAAACCAAACTTCCCTCCTATTTTAGTAAGTAAATACGAAGGTGAAGAAGTAACCATCTCTGGATATGTTGTACCGATTGATGTTGCTGCAAATAAATACGCACTTTCTAAAAACCCATTTTCATCTTGCTTTTTCTGCGGTAATGCAGGGCCCGAAACCGTTATTGAACTTAAGTTTGATAAAGACCCTGGTAGATTTGTAACGGATGAATATTTAATGATTAAAGGCATTTTACAACTTAATCACCTTGGAAATGGATTGTTTTTCACCCTAAAAAATGCTGCCCTTCATGCTTAAACATATCGCTATAGTCGTTTTCCTTTGTTTTTCCTTTTCGGGATTTGGACAGGATGAGGAATCAGTCAAAATTATTGATTGGAAATTCCTTTCACATGTAGATTATGAAGACAAATATTATCCAGAATTAGAAGCTTGGTATTTAGACCCTAAATTCGATGAAAGCATTTTGGCAATCGATGGACAACAGATTATCATTAAAGGATATATTATTCCCCTCGACGCAGAAGGTGGGGTTTTCGCCCTTTCGGCCTATCCATTTAGCGCATGCTTTTTCTGTGGTGGTGCTGGTCCTGAGTCGGTTATGAGTTTGAAATTCAAGTCAAAACCAAAAAAATACAGCACCGATGATGTAGTTATGTTCACCGGGATCCTGAAGTTAAACACCACAGATGTTGATGATTTTAATTATATCTTGCAAGAAGTAGAAGAAATCGATCCGTGAAAAAAAGAAAAATTGCCCTTATCATTTTATTGACTCTTATTGTCGTTTATTTTTTAGGCCCCACTCCACCATCACCCCAATACAATACCGAAATTCCCGAACTTCCTAGTATAGAAAAACTCGAAGATTTTGTAAATCTTAAGGAAGCTCAGTTTCATACTAGACCTGGAAATGAAGCGCAAATTGTTTGGTTGGATTCGAATAAATCCAAAACTGATTACTCCATTCTTTACCTCCATGGTTTTTCGGCTTGTCACATGGAAGGAAATCCGATCCACATGAATCTGGCAAAGGAATTTGGTGCTAATTTATATTTAGCCAGACTGCAAGAGCATGGCTTAATCAGTGATAATAATCTGGAAAATTACAGTCCAGATGGAGTTTGGGAAAGCGCGAAAGAAGCCCTTTTTATTGCAAAGAAACTTGGAAATAAAGTCATTGTAATTTCTACATCTACAGGATCTCCTATCGCCCTAAAATTAGCGGCAGAATATCCCGAAACCGTAAATAGTTTGATCAATCTTTCCCCTAATTTTAGAATTAAAGATCCCATGGCCAGAATCCTCAATGACCCTTGGGGTTTACAAATTGCTGGGTTGGTGATTGGTGAAAAACGCCATGTTATTTATGAAAATGAGGAGGCTAAAAAATATTGGGATACCCTTTATAGTGTAAAGTCGATGGTTTCTTTGGAAGAATTAATTGAGACCACAACCACAGAAGAAATTTTAAATAATATTACCTGTCCGGTGCTCAGTCTTTATTATTTTAAAGATGAAGCTCATCAAGATAATGTGGTGGATGTTTCGGTAATTCCTTTAATCCATTCGAAAATGAAAAGCGCTCCAGGTAAAAATATTCACAAGGCCCTAAGCACCCCTGGAAACCATGTAATTGGATCCTCAATTCAATCCAAAGATTATAATATAGTGGAGGAGGAAATACGTGAATTTCTGATTTCAACCCTTGAATTATCTCCAAAAAACCCATCCTTTAATTAAAATAATAGGGCGAAAACTAATGGAAACAATATACTGTTGGAATTGCAGGCGCGTTTCTCCTATCATTGCTAATTAATCCTATCTTTGACCATTGATGAATTTCCTATATCCGTCATTTTTATGGGCCCTTTTTGCCCTACTGATTCCCATCATAATACACCTTTTTAATTTCAAGAGGTATAAAACAGTTTATTTTAGTAATAATAGATTTTTACAAGCCCTTCAGAAAAAGTCGAAGTCTTTCAATAAATTAAAACATTGGATCATTTTATTTACCAGGTTGCTAATTTTAAGCTGCTTGGTCCTCGCCTTTGCACAACCCTTTATCGCCGCCAAGGAAAACTCCGCAAATCAATCTTCTTTTGCTTCGATTTATATCGACAATAGTTTAAGCATGAAAAGCAAAGGGCTTAATGGAAGCCTATTGGAAGACGCCAGAGCTGAAGCCGTAAACATTATTAAGGCCCTACCCAAGGAATTTAAAATTCAAATAATTACCAACGATTTAGAAGCCAAACAGCAACATTTTTATTCAAGCAGTCAGGCCATCCGCTTAATCGATGAAATTACCCCATCCAATGCCTACCATAATATTGAGGAAATTGGCAGCCAAGTAAAAAGCAGCTTTCAGGAAAATGATTTAGACCAAGGATTACAGTTCTTTATTCTTTCTGATTTTCAGAAAAGCCAATTCCAAAATTTGAAAAGTTTAAATGACAGTCTTTGGAAAATTAAATTGATAAAACTTGAGGAAGCAAATCCATCCTCCAACCTGGCCATTGATTCTGTATGGTTCGAAAACCCAATCCTTCAGCCGGGTTTCGACCAAAACCTAAAATTAATAATTAGAAATTATGGCGATCAAAATATTGACAATGTTGGGCTACAATTAAATATTAATGGTGAGCTAAATTCTGCACAAGAAATATCCATTTCTAGTTTAGAGAAAAAGGAATTAAATTTTGTAATAAGACCACCTTCAAAGGGAGTTTATGAAGCAAATTTGAGTTTGGATGTTGGTCAACCTTATTTTGACAATCAACTCTTTTTCAGTTTTAATGTTGCCGAACCCATCAAGGTTTTGGTAATTGGAAATTCCAATAAAAGCATTTTTGAAAAGCTCTACCAAGACAGTATCTACCAGCTCGAATTCACCAATCTTAACCAGCTGAGTTATGGTGAAATGGAAAACTATAATCTGGTAGTATTAAACCAATTGAAGAATTTCCCTAGCGGTTTGAAATCAGCACTTTCTGCAAATCTACAAGCAGGGAAAAATGTAGTGTTTATTCCAGATTTTGAAAACCTACAAAAGGGTCAGGACTTTTTAAAAACATTTGGATTAAAAGGATTTAATGGGGAATTGGTGGTTGGAACCAAACTCAATAAAATTTATTGGAAGGATCTTATTTTCGAAAATGTGTTCACTGCAGAACCGAAAAATTCTCAACTCCCAAAGATTCAAAAATACTTTTCATCATCAAATCAAGGATTTTGTCTTTTGGGAATGGAAAACGGGGATTGTGCCCTTAGTCGAAATTCCATTTATGAAGGTCAGTTTTTGATTTTCAACACTAATTTAGATCCTGAATCCGGAGATTTAGCCAAGCATAGTATTTTGGTACCGATAATGTTAAATGCCGCGCTATTTAGCAGCCCAAAACAATCTTTATACAATTCTTCTGGAAGGGAATCCGGTCAGCAGTTTCAAAGAAAATTTGTCGATTCTGATTATCCAATGATTCTTAAAATTGGAGAGAAGGAAATAATCCCACCCCAAAGAAATTCAGGAAATAAAACAGAAATTTTCAGCCTCCCTTCTGAAGTTAAACCGGGAATTTACCCAGTTATCGAAAACGAAGAGCTAGTTGGGAAAATTGCAGTTAATATTGACCCAAGAGAAAGTGTTTGGTCTTTTTGGACCGACACTGAGATCAGGGAAGTTTTGGCAAATAGCAATGTGGAAGTTTTGAATTTAGAAAATATCAATCTTTCCCAATTGTTGAGCAAAAATTACAATGGTTATGCCCTATGGCACTGGTTTTTATGGGGAGCATTGTTCTTTTTACTTATTGAAATAACATTACTAAAACTTTGGAACTAAGGACTATGGAACAAAATAAGATTCTTATTAAAAAGGCTAAAATCATTGACCCACAGTCTCCCTTTAATGGCCAAACATTGGATATTCTTATTGAAGAGGATAAAATTTCCTCCATTGCACCAAATATCGAAGATCCTTTGGCCCAAGAATTTAGTTCTGAAAATCTTTGTGTTAGCCCAGGTTGGTTTGATTTAAGAGCCAACTTTTGCGACCCAGGTTTTGAAGAAAAAGAAACGATAGAGTCTGGGGTAAATGCCGCATTATTTGGTGGATTTACAGGAGGTGCCATAAGTCCAGAAACAAACCCAGTTGTGGATAGTAAGGCAATTGTAGAGTATATTTATAAAAAGGCCGAAGATCTTCCTGTGAATATTTACCCCATGGGCGCATTTAGCAAAAAATTGGAAGGAGAAGAATTAAGCGAAATGTTTGATATGCATCAAGCTGGGGCGATAGCTTTTAGCCATGGTAAATCTTGCCCTAGCAATTTATCTCTTTTAAAACTAGCCCTTCAATATCAAAAGGACTTTGCACCGCCTTTGCATATTTCACCATTAGATTCGAGTCTTTCGGCAAGAGGACAAATGCATGAAGGGGAAACGAGTACTTTTTTAGGACTTAAAGGAATCCCGAGTTTGGCTGAAGAAATAAGTGTTCAAAACATATTACATCTTGCAGATTATGCCGAAGCAGCTGTTCATTTTACTGGGATTTCTGCCTTAGAAACTGTTCGGATACTTAAAGAGGCCCAAGAAAAGGGACAAGCATTTACAAGTGATGTCTGCCTTGCGAATTTATGCTTCACAGACAAAGAACTTGAAACTTATGATACAAGATTTAAAGTTCTGCCCCCTTTAAGAACAGCAAAAGACCGAGACGAATTAATAAAAGGGATAAACGAAGGCGTAATTCACGCAATTTCTTCGGATCATTACCCAGAGAGTATTGAAAACAAAATGTGTGAATTTGATCATGCATCTTTTGGAATAGAAGCTCTCGAAGTATTTATAGGAGCCCTGGGTAAGGCTTTGGACGGAAAAGTAAGTTGGGATAGAATAATTGAATTAATTGCCATAAATCCGAGAAGAATTTTGGGGATAGAAATCCCAGTAATTCAAGAAGGGAATTGGGCAGAGTTAACTTTTTTCAATCCCGAAAAAGAATGGATATTAAATAAAACGGATATTCAAAGTAAATCAACCAACAATCCCTTCATTGGGAAACAGCTCAAGGGAAAAGCCCTGGGGATTTTTAATGAAGGACTTATGATTTGGTTAGATAATTAAAGAATATCAAAAATGAAAATTGGTTACGAGGCCAAACGAGTATTCCACAATTCAAGTGGACTTGGCAATTATAGTCGAAATCTTATTCGAGCTATGGCTGAGAATTATTCTGCAAATGATTATTATTTATACAATCCTAGCGCTGGAAAAATTCCCTTTGGTAAGGAATATGAAAATATCCATGAAATACAGTCGGGTTATTCAAACCCTTTGATGGCAAACCTTTGGAGGCAAGCATTAATCCCAAAAAAGGCGTTCAATGATAAAATAGATGTCTTTCATGGTTTAAGCCATGAATTACCGGTTGGTCTGCACAAAAAGGAAATTCCGAGTGTTGTTACCATTCACGATTTAATTTTCATTCATAAACCGGAACTTTATAATCCTGTTGATCGGAAAATTTATACCCTTAAAGTAAATGCCGCTTGCGAACAAGCTACCCAAATAGTGGCAGCTAGTATTCAAACCAAAAAGCACCTCATTAAATATTTAGAAGTTCCTGATGAGAAAATCCAAGTCGTTTATCAGTCTTGTGATCCTGTTTTTTGGGCTAATCACTCGGAGGAGGAAATTAACAAAACCATTGAAAAACATAAACTTCCTAATGAGTTTGTACTTTTTGTAGGTACCTTGGAGGAAAGAAAAAATGTAGACAAATTAGTAGAGGCTTGTCAAAAATTGAAATTGCCCTTGGTACTTATTGGTAGGCAAACCGATTTTTGGAAGAAGGTAAATTCAAAAATAAAATTGCCTGAATTAATTTTCACCCCAAAAGTTCCTGATAATGTTGAATTGGCTCATATTTATAAGGCCGCAAAAATATTTGTTTACCCCTCATACTTTGAAGGTTTTGGAATTCCAGTTTTAGAAGCGCAGGCTTGCGGAACACCGGTAATTACTTCAGATAAAAGTTCTTTACCCGAAGTAGCAGGCCCCGACAGTATTTTAGTAGATCCAATGAGCGAATCGGAAATTTTAAACGCTATTCGCATGGTTTGGGAATCTGATGGCTTGCGAAAGAAAATGACGGAAAACAGTCTTAAGTTTGCTTCGGAGAATTTCAAAGACGATGTATTATCTTCCCAATGGCAAAAAATCTATTCTAGTATATTATGAAAGCAAAACTAACAGCCTTAATTCCTACAGGAAATGAAGAACACAATATTGATGCTGTTATAAAATCAGTTGCCTTTGCGGATGAAGTTTTAATTGTAGACTCCTACTCCACCGACAGTACAATTGAGATTGCACAAACGCATGACATTAACCTTATTCAAAGGGAATATGGCAATTCTGCATCGCAAAAAAATTGGGCCATTCCTCAGGCTAAACATGAATGGATTTTATTAGTGGATGCCGACGAAAGAGTTAGCCCAGAACTGCAAAAAGAAATCCTTAAAATTATCGAGGAAGACGGGGAAACTGACGCCTATTGGATTTATAGACAAAACTATTTTATGGGTCGGAAGATGAATTACAGCGGATGGCAAGGGGATAAAGTGATCCGATTATTTAGAAAAAGCAATTGTAAATATGAGGATAAGCATGTTCACGCCGAAATAATTGTAGAGGGCAAAACTGGCTACCTCAAAAATAAACTCGCGCATTATACTTATAAAGATTTAGGCCACTTGTTATACAAAGCGGATCGCTATACAACGTGGGGAGCTTATGACAGGGTTGAAAAAACAAAACGAGTAACAGCTTTCCATTTATTGATCAAACCGATGTTTACTTTTGTTAAAAAGTACTTTTTCCAATTGGGGATTTTGGATGGGAAAGTAGGTTTTATTCTTGCCGCCCATTCTGGCTACTATATTTTTTTACGTTCTCTGAAAATGTGGAGAATTAAGGAAGGGGAAGAGATTCCGAAAATTTAGGGTTGGCATGTGGTTCAAGATTTTTAAGATTTTTCTCCTCATTATTGTATTGTCAATTTCAATATTTTTTGGATTCCTTTTTCCACAAATAGTCTCTGCTGGATTTGAAAAAATCTTGAGAGATCCTGGGACATTGTATATATTTTGCCTGATCAGTTCAGGATTATTTTTTGGGATTTTTACCTTGATTTTGATTATTAATCAATTACGGAACTTGAAAAATGATTTAAATTTCTTTAATATCTCAAGAAGCTTTTCTTCAATATGCCAAATCCTATTCGCCGTTATATTATTGAATTGGGCAGGATTCATGATATTCAGAGTTTATGAAGATTCCAAAAGGACTTTAGGCGAACCAACTTCTCCAGAAGAATCATTTTGGTTGAAAATAATAATTATTGGATTAATTCTCCTGGCACTGCTTTTCCTTGTTGATGTTTTTATTAGTAGAATAAAAAGTTCTCAACGTTTAAGGAAAATCGACATCAACTTATTTGGATCGGAAAATATCGAACCTTAAATAACAGTTAAAAAATTTCCACACCACACTTAGTTTTGATCAAGGACGTTTTCCACAAAAAAATATGCCCAAACTCATTTTCGTTCCCAAATATTTCTTCTTAAGCATTGGCTTATTCCTTTGTGAATTAAGTATTGAGCTATATGCTCACGACAATTTCATTCGCCCTTATTTTGGAGATTATTTAGTAGTAATCTTACTTTATTGTATAATTAGAAGCTTCCTAAAAGTAAAAACATTAGCGGCTTGTTTATTTGTTCTAAGTTTTTCTTTCTTCCTTGAATTCGCTCAATATTTTGAACTGCTGGAGCTATTTAATTTAAAAGAAGTCTATTGGGCCAAAATCCTTTTAGGAAATTCCTTTAGCGTTTGGGATTTACTTGCCTATTTTCTGGGTGTACTCACCATTTACCCACTGGAAATCATGATTTTTGATAAAAAATAAATCCTCGATAACTAATCCTAGCATTTCAAGAAATTGGAATGTTTAATTTTACAACCGAATTAGATTTCTAGCTATGAAAATCACCCCACTATTTTTAGTCTTTGCCTTTGCCCTACTCTCCTGCCAAAATGAGGAAACAGAAAATGTAAATGCCGGTTCTGACCCTAGTCCAAATACAGAATCAACCATTGACAATTCTTCAACATGGAACCCGGTTGATGAGGTGGATATTCCAAAAGAAAACAATTCACAAACTGAGGCCAAAAATGGTGAAACTTCGAGTAAAAAGGAGCTAAAGAAACCAAGCACCTTATATGAATCTGTGGATATCAACAATTTTGATTTTGCAAATTCCCCCTTTGCTAGTACCAATCACAAGAAGGATTTATTTAAAACCAACTATATTAAGATTGATACGGCCATCTACCCTAGCCCAATGGATAGAAATTTAAAAGACACCTTAATTTATTTCTTTTATGATGATCAATCTGAGATTAGTCTTTTAATTCGTGGAAAGGAAAACAGAATCGTTTTTGCAGCACTTGTGTCTAATATTCTAACTTTTAAGGATGATATAGCCATGGGAATGAACAAGGAAAGTTTTTGGACCACCCATCCTAATATGGATAATATCCACCGTGATTTTAATATTTTAAGAATTACAAATGAGGATAAAATGATTTGGGTAGGCTTGCAATTTCAGGATGATGTCCTGGCTATTCTGGAATACCACGGAAGTAACTTGGATTAAAGATAGGAAACATCAAAAAGGTTAGGTTCTGCGGTGCCATTCGCTATAAGAAAGCAATTATTGGTGGGTAAACTGAAAGCTTCGGGCCAAATAAATGTTTCGCCAGATTTTACACTTATAGCTTGAAAAAAGTATTGGGTAAAAGTCCCGAATGTTGGGGTTGTGAATTGAATAGTGAAATTTAAACCGCTAATATCCTCAGCAATAAGACTTTCTATTGTCAAAGCAACATAACATCCACTTTGACCACAGCTTCCATCATTAAAACTTTCATCCGTTTGAGTGGCCACAATTTTCGCAATATTCTCGTCAAAATGAATGGAACCCGTTCTTCTATCCTTCATCATAAAAGTTAAATCCCCAAGACCCGTTGATTCTTTTTGGCAATAAAGACAAGAGCCATCGTCTTTGTTTGCTGTAACATTATAGTTTAATGCCGATTCATCTCTACATCCTTTTTCCGTGCAGGATAAGGTGAAAACAAAACAGAATAATAGAAGAAAATTTTTCATAGTGATAAAACTTAGAATCGGAAGACAAGGAACAAGGCTATTGGCAGGTCAATTTGAAATTCCTTAGCTGAGTTTTCGGCATTCGTAGTGTTGGTAGTTGTTGTAATATTCCCAAATCCATCACCTTGGTAGTTCGTTGTTAAAACATTTGTTTTGTTTTTCAGAATTCGAAAATAATAGTTGGCCTCAGTACCAATGCTGAAATTTTTTGTGAAAGAATAAGACATTTTAATCCTAGGCCCTAGGCCATAATTGATATTCGAAGTTGTACTTTTTGTGATTGTAGAATCCAAAATCCCAAAATTAAATGCCTGAATATTAAAGGTCCGAATATTTTGGGTTCCAAAGATTAAATCCCCACCAAGCGATAGCTCTAGCCTGTTACCAAGATCAATTACCTTAAACCAACCTAGGCGGGTGTCTATTGAATTATTTATTGATTCTAGTCCATCCTTATCTTTTTCGGTATTCAATGAATAACCAATACCAAAGCTATACTCCACATCCTTTTCATTTTCCCGAAAGGAATACCTCAATAAATAAGGGTTTGAAACTGGATCTGGATTTCCGAAACTCAGAATTTGGTGAAACAAGGGGTTGGCTTGGATCCCAATAAAATGGGAGTATTTACCGTGGTCTTGTGCTTTAACATTGGATATAAATAAAAAGCACAATCCAAAAAAGGTAATTGATTTTAACATTCAATAAAGGCTACTTGGTTTTTACAAATGGATCAGAAAACCTTGGATCGCTAATTAACCTTCCATCCGTCATGGACTTCAAAAAGGCAATAATTTTTTGCTTTTCCAAACTGGTAATATGCATCACTTTCGGAATTCCATTACTGTCTTTTAATCTTGAATCCAAATTTGGGTGGTTTTTTACACCATCATTATAATGTTCAATAACTTCATCAAGAGTGGAAAATCTACCGTCGTGCATATAAGGACCAGTAAGTTCAATATTTCTAAGGTTTGGGATTTTAAATTTCCCATTATCGGCAGCATTACCAGTTAAATCTCCTTGGCCATTATCAGAATAATTGGCATCCAATCCGATATTTACCATTTCACTTTGGTTTGTTGTTGTATTGGGAATGCTTTTAATTGGGTTTGGCAGATCATAGCCTTTTGCAGAAAAAACATTGTGGCAACTTCCACAATTGTACTTCCCAAAAAACAAATCCATACCCTCTTTTTCACTATTGTTTAGAACGGAAACAGGAACAAAAGAATTCATTGTGCTAAAGGATCTGTCAAACTTAGAACCATTGGAAACTATGGAGGAAGTGAAACCACCTAATGCTTGAGATATTTTTTCGAAGGTAATTTCTTCTTCGCCAAAAGCTCTTAAAAACAATTCTTGGTAATACTTTTTTGATGCTACTTTTTTCGTCAATTCGGTAGTATTGGACATTCCCATTTCT
>CAKZNE010000189.1 GCA_937129395.1 uncultured Cryomorphaceae bacterium
GTTCCACCATAATAAACCGCCACACCCAATAGTGCAAAACCCCATTTGTTTTTTTTATACTCTTCGGCCAGTTTGTAAAAATATTTACCGATCCAATAAACCAATAATAATCCCATAATATATTTTTTCTATCCTTAAAATTATTAAGCCACTTCTTTTAGTTAAATGATATCCCTTGTATCCAATTGATAATCATTTGCTTTTCCATCAATTTCCCAAAAACCCTATAGGAGGAATCATTTATGGGGCTAAAGGAATCAATTTCTTCCGAAACTACCCCTATATCCGGTTCATAATAATCTGCATGGATAAAGCGAATTTTTTCTTTTGTGACCAGTACAAAGCCGACGTGGTAATCCAAACCAACTACATACAAACCCTCTCCCTTCTTTTTAAGAAAATCTTTTATTTCCGAAATAGGCTTATTAGAGAATCGATTTAAGTTTCCAAAAGCTAGTTTCTTAATAAATACTTCAGATGGAGATTGTGCCCATTTTGTGCGAGGGATTTTTAAACCGATGTCGCTAAGGATATTTGTAATAAAATAACCACAAGCGATTTTGCCTTTCTGAGGTGTTCGAGTAGTGCCATTAAAATCCCATTTGGTTCCATACCAATAAGGGAAAATATCTTCACTTAGAGTCTTGGTCAGGTAAATTCTAGCTTGATTTAATATGGAATCCTTTCCTAGAGAATTTGCTTTAACATAATCCGATTTAAAAGAATCTCGTTGGGCAATTACATGCTTAAGAAATTCTGGATAGGGTGTTTTTCCTTCTTGAGCAAAACAGGAAAGAAAGAGACTTAAGCTGAGGATTAGAAGATGAGTTTTCATTTTTTTAAATTAAGGTTGGTCTGGTTTCGCAGTGCGTATTTTTTTTAACAAAACCTTAGAATCTAAAACTATTAACCCAACTCTTCAACTCAAAGTATTCAACCACGATAAAAATCCTTTTCATCCACCACTAAAGTTGTTAGTTCCACTGTATGTCCATCCGGATCTTGGGTATATAGGGAATGAAAATAATGGTGGTCTTTAATGGAAAAATCGAGATTTAGTTTTTTATAATGATGTTTGGCCTTTTCAAAACTCTCCATAGAAACATTAAAAGCAAAATGGTAAATTTTCACATTTTGAGATTTTAAATTTAATTCAGGGTCTTTCAAATTCGCTGACCCAAAACCCTCCACACTCACACTCACATTTATTCTCTATTTCAGTTTGAGGACTGAGGGTTTTATTATTTCGCTGATCCAAAACCCTTCACACTCCACACTCTACACTCTACACTCCACACTCTACACTCTACACTCCACACTCACACTCACACCCCCACCTCCCTCAACTTCCTTCTCAAAACAACTTTATCCCTATCCATTTCGGCTAAAGTTAAGGCTATTTCCAAATGTTCAATTTGTTTGGATTCGTTGGTTTCAGAATACAAGTCGGCCAATAAGGAATGATAAAGATGATGATCTTTTAATTCAATTTTCAAGGCTTGTTCCAAGGCTATTTCCTTTCCTTTAACCATGGATAGAGCGAAAGTTCGGTTTAATGCGGTAACTGGAGAATATTCAATCTGCAACAAACGGTTGTAGATTTGAAGAATCCTATCCCATTTTTCTTTTGGATTTATTTCTGATCTAGAATGCCAATAGGCAATTAAAGTTTCGAGATGATATTTGCTGAAACCAGTACGATCTGCAGATCTTTGAAGGTAGTATTCTCCCTTTCTAATAAGTTCAAAATCCCATTTCGATTTATCCTGATCATCATACAAAATTACCTGCCCATTTTCATCAGTTCGCGCTTCAAACCTTGAGGCATGGAAACAGAATAAAGCCATTAAGGCATTGGTTTTGGGTAAATTGGTCTTTTCATTTTCCGTTAAAATATGCAGAAGGTGCATGGCTTCAAAACAAATATCCTTGCTCAAGGCAGATGCGCCCGTTCTGGAATAATAGCCCTCATTAAAAAGCAAATACAAAATATGAAGCACATTTTCCAACCTTTGGTCCAATTCTGCTTTAAGAGGAAAGCTTAAATCCACCTTATTTACCCGTAGTTTTTCCTTTGCCCGAAATAGTTTTTTATTGATGGTTTGTTTGCTACTTAAAAGCGCATTGGCGATTTCGTCAATTCCAAATCCGCAAAGTATTCGGAGGGCTAAGGCAATTTGTGATTCATTACTATTTAAGGGGTTGCAAATCGCAAAAAGCATTTTAAGCTGACTGTCCTGAATATTGTTTTCAGAAAGGTCAATTTCAATATTTTCAAACTCAATACTCTTGGATTTTTCTTTTTCGAGGATGGAATGGAAAAGGTCGTTTCGTTTAAAATAATCCTTTGCATTGTTTTTGGAAACGGTGTAAAGCCAGGCTCCAGGATTATCCGGAATCCCCTTGAGTTTCCATGTTTCGGCGGCTTTTAAAAAGGAGTCACTCACAAAATCCTCGGCCAATTCAATGTTTGCTAAGCCATACCTTTTGCAAAGAACGGAAACAATTTTACTGTATTCAGTTCTGAATAAATGGGGGATGAGTTCATTATTGTTCAAGGAGAATGAGGAAATTTAAAAAATGAATTTACCTTTTTAGAATTAAATCCATTACCCTTTTTGGAGATTTTATAAAATACTTGAGTCACCAATTTAATTCACTCAAAAAAATCGTTTAAATCTTTTGCGGCTAACCAATGGTCAATAATGATTTCCTTTAAATTTTCGGCTAAGGCCAACTGAGGTTCTTTTACTGCAACATAGTAAAACTGTTTATTGGCAATCAGCGGTTCTTTTTCAAAAGTTGCTTTCATTTCGGATGGAATCCTTTTGTATGCTTCCCCCTGAATTTCTCCAAACTTCTTTATAAAATTTTTATCCGATTTCAATTGTTGGAATTCACCCAATTGGTTTTGTATTTTTTGTTTTATTCCAATAAGCTTTTCCTTGGAGGGATTGTAAAACCCGGACATTATTCCGCTATCCTTCCCTCCAAATCTAAAGGCGATTCCAGGATTGGTGTTTTCCTTTGATCCCTTGCTAATATGAGCGAAAAAATGAAGGTTATAAGGAGTTTTATCCTTTGAAAATCGAATGTCGCGGTTTATCCTACCAAGGCATTTTCTTGGTTCTGGGTGAAAGTTAATATCGTAGTCCTGCATTCCAGTAATAACATCCTCCACCAGTGAGATCATAGGTTTTCGAATGGAATTCTCGTAGCGTTTACGGTTTTGATCAAACCAATCTTTACTATTATTTTTTTCCAATTCTTGAAAAAAATCGAGATAATCTTGGGTGAAATAGGCCATTGGGAAATAAGATTTTAGAGAATTGCAATCCTCTTTAGAAAAAAGAAAATAAACCCCATAATTAAAAATCGCTCAATTTTGATTTTCTGCTTATGGGGTTAAAAATATTGTTGGTTTCAATCTACATATCAAAAACCATAACATCACGTACTTCAACTGTTCCTCCAATAGCAAGAGTAGGACATCCTTCACTCAATTTTACAGCTTCGGCAAGATCATCTGCTTTTACAATCATATAACCTCCTACAATTTCTTTTAGTTCCGCATAAGGTCCGTCGCTCACAACTCCCGTTGAAGAAACTGTTTGTCCTTCCATTCCCAAAGCATTGGTAGATACAAATTTTCCTTGAGCCGCAATACCACCAATCCAGTCGTTCCATTGTTTTACCATAACCTGCATTTGCTCAGGAGAAGGCATGGGTTGATCGTTTTTTTCGCTTCTAAAAATCATCATAAATTCTTTCATAATTCTTGTGTTTTATTTGTTTTTATATCCCTACGACGATCGAGTTTTTGAAAATGAGACCATTGTTTTTTATTTTTTTTAAAATAAATGGATGAACCGGTGAAATCAAGGACTTATTATTGTTTAAGCCTTTCTATTTACTAAGCTCCATCGATTTTGATTTCAAAGTTAAAATGATCCACTTTCTCTCTTTTACCAAAGGTAGATTCGTAAAACTTCACAGCTTGATCTTCATCAGAAAGGGCTTCAACAAAAATTGTTTCAATATTGTTTTCCCGACCATAGGCCTTTAGAAAATCGAGCAGTTTTTTTCCAATCCCTTTGTTTTGCAATTCCGTCTTAACCGCAATATCGTAAATGTAAAGCTCACTTTTATCCGAATAATAACGTGCCATTTCATAAACCGTCACTCCTCCGACTATAATATCATCCTCAATAGCTACAATGGCATGAAAATCTGGATTGGAAAGTAATTTCTCAAGTTGTTTATCGCTTCCCACGGAATGGTATTCTTCAAAAACTTCATTTAACAATGCAACCAGACTTTGCATTTTTTTTAAATCTCCGACTTCTAGCCGATGTATTTTAAAGGGCCTTGTCATTTTTCCTTTTCCTTAAAATTTTAGCAATTCTATTAATTGATATCTCGGATAAATTCCATTCATATCCTTCAAAATTGGTTGTATTCATAAATTGAACTATCACGGTATTTATGTCCTTATGGTATTCCGCTAAACTTTGATAACCGGGCATCAAACCGCCATGATCGAAAACATAAATGGAGGAATATATTTCTTGGCCCTTTTTATCAAATAAAGATCCTTCGTTTAAGGCTCTTAAAAATAGTCCAACATCCTGAGCGGTAGCAACCATAGAACCATAATCATTTCCCTTTATATCTTGTTCGTAACCAACATAATAAGCACTCATTAACTCATTTGTATCTATTTCCTTTATCGAACTAAAAGTATGCTTAAGTTTAAGTGGCTTTAAAATTTCCTCTTTAATATATTGGTGGTGACTGTAACCCACTACTTTTTCAATTAGCATGCTAATCAGTAGGTAATTGGTGTTTGAATATTCGTAATCTTTCCCAGGTTCAAAGTTTGCGGGTAAATCCAAAATAAGCTCCAATATCTCTTTCCTAGTTTCAGGCGGGTTCTCCCAAAAATTGCCAAAAGAGGTGTAATTAGGAATACCACTACGGTGCTGAACCATTGTTCTCAATGTGATTTTGTTGGAGTTTTCTATTCGAGTTTTTAATTCTGGAAAATATTCGGCTAGTGTTTTGTCAAGGTCTAGACGCTTGTCCACCACCAACTTGGTAATTGCAACGGCATTATACAATTTGCTAATACTTGCAATTTTAAAAAGCGCATCGGGCTTCGCTGGGATTTTATTTTTTCGGTTATGCCAACCTGCTGTATAAAATTCTGGAGCCTTACCGGCTTGGTCTATATAAACAATCATTCCATCAAAACCGTGATCTATAGTTTCTTCTAATTGCTCCTCAATGGAATTTGGCAGCGGTAAAATCCAAGCTTTCACCAAAATCCATGGAACAAAGGCAAGTGAGGCTAAGCTTGCAATTATAAAGGCGATTTTAAAGGCTTTCTTTTTCAAAGTGCTTGTCAATAAAAATTCATGTAATATTTTTAAAGTCAGAATTGATCTTTGCTTCCTTTAAATAACTTGTTTTTAATAATAATTGTTGATTGGAAAATTCTGAATTGCCCGCTAAAGAATTACAAAGGCATTACTTGCATTAATAGTTTTTCGTATTATGTTCCATGTAGATTTGCCCTGCTGAAATTTCTTATTTTAATCAGGATTTATTCTCCTTTTTCAATCAAACGAGTGTAAACATATTAATTATTTACACTCGTTCGAATGTTAGGGGTAAATGTTACCCTTGTTGATTTTAAACTCTTATTCTTTTATAATCCCAAACCATTGTGGAGTTTAAAATGAAAATTCGAATCAATTGGCATCTAAAATAAGGGAGGAGATGGTAGAGTTATCCTGTTTGTTTTGCACATGTTTGGAGTCCTTAAGTAGTAAAGTGTGTTTTAGCGAAGGGAAAATTTTCTTCGCGCGTTTTATCATTTTGCCCCCAGGAAAAATAATATCGTTTCCCGCTGCAATTATTGTTATGGGGGTTTCAATTTTGGCTGCGTCTTTTGTTTTTATAATTGGAACCGGTGTGAAATCCATTGTGAAATGATTGAAAACTGCAGAGAGGTAATTGCGAGCAAATTCATCTTTCTCAGTAAAGGCAGAATCGAGAAACTGATCTAAGTATTTTGACTTTTTAGTTTTCATAAATCGCTTCATCGG
Source organism: uncultured Cryomorphaceae bacterium (assembly GCA_937129395.1). Lineage (GTDB taxonomy): Bacteria > Bacteroidota > Bacteroidia > Flavobacteriales > Schleiferiaceae > CAKZNE01. Next base: position 6,111 of record CAKZNE010000189.1, read on the forward strand.
TAGGAAAAATTTGAATAAAGCCTTTAGGGGATTTCCATTTACAATATAAGCTGGTGCTGATAAATAAACTTCTTTAATGTTGACTTCACTGTTAATTAAAGTTTTTAGAATTACCAATCCACCAAAAGAGAATCCGGCCATTGTTACCTTTTTCAAACCCAAGGAATCTATAATTTCATTCATCCATTTACCATATGAATCATCTTTCATGCTCAAGCGGGTTTCTGCACTTTTATTGGGCTGTGCCAAAACATCTACAGAATAAACAGAATAGGAATCCACTAAATCTTCATAAGTTTCCAAGGCAATAGGGGAGCAGCCATTTGAGCCATGAACAAGAATTATGGGTGATTTGGAAGGATCTCCAGCTTTGATAATATGGGTTTTTCCAAAGCTTGTTTCAATGAAGTGAAGACTGTGTTCAATTTTGAGCTCAGCCAATTTTTTATCGTATAATTTTAGAATTTCCTTTTTTCCTTTTTCAGTTTTATACAGGGACTCCATAATTTTTATCTAATTTTAGGACAAATTTACTAAAACCTAATTATTAGGACAAGTTTACTAATGAATAAAACCAAACAAAAAATTCTAACAGTCTCCAAGCAGCTATTCAATAAGCAGGGCTATGCCCAAGTAACCATTAGGATGATTGCTCTTGAAATGGGAATTAGTCCCGGAAATCTCAACTACCATTTTAAAAAAAGGGAAGAGATTTTGGAATGTTTGTATTTTGAAATGGTCCAAGAATTCGATGAAAGGGTTGAGGCTTTGCCTGAAACTGAAATCTCCTTTTCTCAAATAAAAAACGACATTCAAACCAGTATGGAAAGGATGGTGCTTTATAAATTTATTTGGACGGATTTGTTTAATATTTTAAAGGCCAATGCTAAGATTAGCAAGCATTTTAATGAGGTTTACCCAAAACGTATTTCCGGAAATGTTTTTTTGTTTGAAGAAATTCAAAAAAGGAAATGGATGCGTGCTGAAAAAGTGAAAGGTGAATATAAAATTCTTGCAGAAAGGATGGTGAATTTTGGTGATACATGGATTTACACCTCAGAATTATATCAAAGACCAAGTAGAAATAATCGTTTGGAAGGACAGGTAAAGGCTATGTTATTTATGATTTATCCATACTTAACAACAAAGGGTATTCAAGAATTTGAAGGGGCATTTCCAGCTTGGTTTAGCTAGTTCAAGACCTAGGATCAAAGCTAAAAAGCCCTGTATGCCCACTGAGCCATATCTTTCCCTTTTTATCTTGGAAAACGCACTGAATAGCTGTGCTGGTTAAACCATGATTTTCATTAAAGTTGGAAAGGGATTTTGAATTGTTAGTTATTTAGCATTAAAAGAAGGCGTCAAATAAACGAGAGATACTTTTTTATCCCCAGGCATTCCAAAAATCTATTCCTCATAATACCAAAAAGGAATTTTCCGAATACTAACAATGGAATCTGAGCTATTATTTTTCAGTTTTTGAAATTCAATAATATGTTTCCCTTCGCCTAAACCTTTTATTCCAATATAACTTACGAAGCCCAAATCCCTTTTGATATTTGTTATCACAAAATCGGTTGAATAAAGAACTGAATCTATTTTAAAACTATACTTCTTTTGAAATGTCTTAAGGTATTTTTCATGTAAATCCTTGTCTTCATCCTCACCGTGTGAAAAGGAAACTTCGGGTCGAAAATGTAAACCACGTTGATCAACCTCAGGCATTAAGCTTGGGTTGAATTCTATAAGGGCATCATCAATTTTAGAATTAAGGGGGATCAATATTTTTATAAATGGGTCGGTAATTACCTTGGATTGAATAGCAAAACCACGAATGAAAAGCTTTTCATTTTTCCCAATAATGTCCTCATAATTACTCCCATGGGCTGCCATTTCGCCCGATTTTTCTATGGACTCTGGGGTAATGAAGTTTGATTTTTGAAAGTGTAAATTGAAACCAACGTAAATAAGAAAATAAAAAGGCAAAAGACCTAAACTAATTCGTCTTCCATATTTATTATCCAAAAGGTTATAAACTAATGGGCGGTAAAGAAAAGAAAGGGTTAATATGCTGAAAACCCGATAAAAAGGAAAATAGATTTTAGCCATCCATTTTTTCTTTTTTAAAAGTCCAAGGCTAATAAAATCTATAAACGTAAGGATAGTCCCGAAGGCAAAAAAGAAGAAAACAATTCTAATGACAAGAACAAGCCAACCCGGAAGGGGGGCGTTAAAAGCAATTAAAATAGAATAAATAATGAAAAAGGAAAGAATGTAAAAAATCAATAAAAAGGAAATCGCAAAAATTACGCTGCAAAAGTTTTCCAGTTTCCGAATATAGCTGTCAAAAGAACCAATATTTCGTTTGAGGTATTTGCTGAATTGTTCACCATAATTTAATTTATCGAAATCTATTTCCCCAAAAACCGAACGTAAACCTAAACTTCCAATCCATAAACCCCGAAATATTACATGGAGTAAAAGGTTGAAAATCATTATTTTGACAGAGAAATGAGCAATAATAAAAAATATTAGAAAAACACGGTTATTATCAAACTGAGCTGCTTGCATTTTTAGGACAATCGGCTCCAGAGCATAGAATAAACCGAAAATGGCAAATCCAGAAATTAATAATTCCAGTTGCCAAGAGTCCTCTTGTAATTTGTCTAAAAGCTTTTTAAAGGAATTACTTTTGCTTTTGTCTTCCATGTTTTGACCTTAATTCGGATTCCAATTTTTTTATCTTATACATTTCGTCCGACTGGATTTAAATCGGAAATATAAATAGCCTAAGATATTCACAAAAATGAGTCGTGCTAGTTTTTAAATTGATTTTTCATAAGCTTCTGAGATCCAGGATTTCAATTCCTGGTCCACTTCGCTAAGTTCGGAAAGTTTTACCCGATGAGTACACATGGTGCCAAAAGGTCCAGAATTTTCCAGCCTTTGGTTTGTTGGCTTGTCCTTTAGTTTAAATCCAAGGTCAATGCGTGTTTTTGTAGCCGGTTTAATCAAAACAAATTGCCTTTTTCGAATTAGACTTACGCTCCCTTTTTTTGGTGTTATGGTTATGTCAGTTCCTAAGCTATTTACAAAATCAACAAGTTTCTCATAAATAGGTTTCAATTCCTCCTTCCCCTTATATTGTAACTCCACCAATTCCTCCAACGAATTGTTTTCTTCTTTGGATAAGGTGACAATTGTATTGGCAAATCCATGGCTAACACCATGTTCAGTTTTTAAATATTTAAGGCCTTCAGAATGTTTTGAAAAGGATTTTTCTTGGAGGATTTGTTTCCATTCTGCTAATGATTTACCTGTTTTTTCAGGCATATTGTCAATCATGGTTTGTAAGGCTTTGTCCATAATGTTTTTTGGTTTGGTGGATGAAAGATAATTGAAATCATCAAGCTTTGGCTCAGAATTAATCGAATTGAATACCTTTCCTTATTCCTACAATTAATTCCTCTGTCCTAATATGAAATTCAAACGTGAAGAATACTAATTGCTTAAACCTTGAAAAGCATTTCCTCCCAACCTTCAATTTCCCATTCAGCTATTTCATATTGGAGTTTAAAATTTCAAAAAAAACAAAAAGGACATGGCCAAATGTTTATTAAGGACTTCATGTAAACCATTAAACTTGCCCAATCAGTTTTCTACAATACTTTCAATATTACTTTTTTGCAGTAAGGGAAATGCTAATAACGCTCGAAGCAATGTCCTTTGCCTCCTCGCTATTCAAAGTGAAATTAAACTCTTTAGCCAATTGCATTACTTGAGGATCAGCCAGCATTAATTCCAGTGGAAAATTGCTTTTCGATTCTATTTTTATGTCTTTAAAGCCAGCATCCTCAATGTATTGTAAATAATCCTCAAGCTTCTCAGCTCCTGAAACACAGGCGATATGACCAGCAAGGGATTTTTTTATAAAGTCGGGTAATTCCTTTTTTAAGACAATATCGCTAATTGAAAGCCTTCCCTTGTCTTTCAAAACCCTAAAAGCTTCCTTGAAAACGGCACTTTTATTTTGAGATAAGTTTATAACACAATTTGAAATAATGTGTTCGGCAATATTGCCCTCTAGTGGCAGTTTTTCAATATCACCCTTAACAAATTCAACATTAGAATAATTGCCTTTTTTTGCATTTTGCTTGGCCAACTTTAACATTTCATCTGATAGGTCAATTCCAATTACCTTTCCACTATTCCCTACAATGGGGGCTACAATAAACGCGTCAAATCCTGCTCCAGAACCAAGGTCTATAACTGTTTCCCCATTTTCTAGGTTTGCAAGAGCAGAAGGGTTTCCACATCCAATACCTAAATTTGAATCTTTTGGAACAGAATTTAGAATTTCTTCTGAATATCCAATCGATGCGCCTACTTTATTGGCATTCTCACTAGGGTCACAACAAGCAAACAGTTTTGAAATTATTCCATTTTTTCTCGATTGGGCCAATTTTCCATAGCTTTCTATTACAGAGGTCTTTACTGATTTATTCATTTTAATAATTTTTTAGTTATTTATTAAAACAAAGGTCAGTTGGAAATCCTGGTTGGGGCTTGACTTAGATCAAGTCAGTGCAATTTTTTTCGAATTCTACTTAAAGTTTCCGGTGATATTTGGAGATAACTG
>CAKZNE010000190.1 GCA_937129395.1 uncultured Cryomorphaceae bacterium
ACGGAACCTATACAACTGCCAGCTCTAATTTATTAAAAAACTACGAATCTCCTTACACAACAACTGCCATTCAAAAAAAAAAAGAAACTGGTCCAAATCCGAAAGAAAAAAACAACAGCAATGCTTATGGGCATTGTGAACAAAAAGCGAACAAAAGTTCGCAGCAAAATGGGCACTTGGAACGCGGGGAAAATGATTCTTCCTTGTATTCTAGTTGCTTATGCCTGTTTCACGTGAAACACCTTATGGTTTATGCGGTGTTTTGTGTATTTTTACATCGTATTTTTGTGGTGTCGGCAATAGAGATGTTGCCAGGTCACAATGGAGGTAGGTAACGTGCTCATGATTGTGATATTGGAACGGATTTTGGTCATGATTATAAACAATTTTTATAAAAGCCACGAAATGTTTTGGACAGGTGTAATTTCAAACATATTTCGCAAGACCAACTTGACACACCACAATTTAATATTTCAAATGATACTATTTTCAAGTGAATGGGATTTAACAATAGGGTTTTTATCAATGCATAATTAAACAGTAAAAATTCCCACTTCTGTCCCCTGGTCTCTTTAATAATCTACTTATCCAATGAGAAATTGCAGAATATATTAATCCCGACAAACAAAGCCCACCCAAATCCATAAATATTCATTCCTGGGATTTCCGCGAGTTGGATATTCGCGATGGATATAAATTTCTACAATTTCCGGGTGGGTTTTTAAAGTATCAATTACAACAAAAGAAGTTCCATCCGGGATGGCCCTCGAATAAAACTCAACCTTATCGGTTACACCTTTTGCCAAATCCAAATATTTTTCTGGATCTTCCTCATCTATTAAGCCTCTTAGGGTAGCAATGTATTTAAGGCCCCGATCTGAACAAGCTTTTGCATTAAAGCCATTCTCGTTTTTTTTAGTTCTTTCGTTCGTGTAAATAAAAATCCAAGCAAAAAAAGCCATTAACACTCCTAGAATTCCTAACAATTTAAAAAGGTTCTTTCTTTTCATTATTAGAATATTTACAAAACCCAATTGTGACAAGTAACTCTCAGGCTTGGAATTTTAATGGTCATTTAGGCTTACGGTTTAGTTGGCCCGCCAAAACGTAAACCAAAGCTGAGGGAAAAAACTAAGTTGGACCCGTTTTCGCCTTCTTCCTCCTTATTGGAATGAAAATGAGGTCTACCCCCCACCTCCAAACCAATCCACGAAGAAACGGGAATGGAAAAAAAACGTTGATTCCATTCGTAGCCCAAAGTCCAGCCCAAACGGTTGATATCAATATCTTGATCTCCACTTATTTCTTCATAATTCCCAAAACCATCGGGTGAATAACTCTTAATATTGGCCAACATGGCATAGCCCAGGTTAAAATAAATTCGTGAATAACCTAATGATAAATACTTATCATTTCCCACTCTATATTTTACATTCCTATTCACCTTATAGCTTAACCCTACCAATGCACTTGTATAACGAGCGTTGCCAGAATAGGTTGGAAAAATACTATCCGAGCCTGGATTGATTTTATACAATGAAGACCTTTGAAATTGCCCCAATCCAAAATCAAAATCAATTGTTCTAAATCTATTTTGAGGTATATTAATATAAAATACACCTCCTGCCGCTATTGTACCTGTTATTAACCGTTTTACCGACCTAGTCGTTTTGTAACGGAACCGTTTATGAACCACAATCTTGCTATCGGTAAAGGCGGCCCCATTTTCAATAGTTGGACTGCCATATCTTTCCCCAGTAAACCGGAAATCAATATCATATACCGGATTAAAACGAAAATCAGCTTGAAACTGAAGGATGCTTTTGGTCTCACTTTCAATTAGATAAAGACCAAATCCAGCCCCAATGGACCACTTTTGCATTTTTGAAGGATCGTCCTCAATAATAACATCCCTAACATATCTATCATAATTCGATGAGTCCTCGGGCTCTTCAATTTGTGCCGAAAGTTGGATGAAGGCAAAAACCAGAAACAAAGCCAGTTGCATTTTTTTTATTTTCATAAACAAAGGTGTCCTAAAAAAAATTATTGTTACAATTTTAAAAAAAAATAAAGCAATCATCCTTTTTCATAGGGGAGTTTTCAAAAAGTAGGATCTCCTACTCTTAAGTTGCTGATTATCATTATTCAAATAAAAAGTCACGAAACGTTTAGGGCGGGTATGATGTTTAATAAACCTACTGCGCAGTTTTTCTATTTTTTTAACAAATTTTAGAATGGTGACTCAGAATATCACATAAAAGAAGCTGCCGAAACAATCTATTTTTCTTCAACCCTACCCCGAGATCCCAAAACTAACCTTCTGGGAGACCTATATTAACTTCAATCAATTTGCCCATATAAACAACGTTTTTTATTGGCTCCATAGGGGGATAAAAAGTTCCCATTCTCCCATATTCTCTAAATCCATGATAGTAATTATCCCCAATGAAAAGATTTCCGTTTTCATCTAATACCGCCCTAAAGTTAAAATAACTAGATCCTGAGCCATTGGTCCAATATTCAACTCGAATATCATCACCTTCAATTTTGTAAAACCCCCAATCAGATCCTTTTATCCATGGGCTTTGATCGATTCGAATGGAATCCGAATGTTTAGTACCATCTTCAAACATCCTGACAAACCTACCGTCTTTTGAGAATATATAAACTCCCCTAGTTATACCATTACTATGTTCAACATATTTTTGGAAAATCAAGACTATCTCAAAAGGTACAGAATCAAGATCATCCAAACTTTTTAGATCCGGTCGAATCTGAAAGTCTAAATATTTGGGGCGCCATGCCCCATTTGCAGTTTGATATTTGCAAGAATAAAATATGCCAACTAATAGAAAAAGTAAAATAATTTTTTTCATGTAAACTCAATTTTCACCAATTCAAAATTTCCTAGAAGGGGATTGGCCTTGAATGATAGATATATTATTGTTCAAGTATACTGCTTCATTCTAAATTATTCTTTTGGGAGCCCTTTATTAACTTCAATCAATTTACCCATATAAATTACGTTTTTTATTGGCTCCATAGGAGGACTATACCAGCTTACCCTCTCATATTCCCTAGATCCAAAATAGTATTGATCCCCAATGAAAAGAGTTCTGTTTTTAATTAATACCGCCCTAAAGTTAAAATAATTAGTACCTGAGCCATTGACCCAATATTCGACTCGAATATCATCACCTTCAATTTTATAAAATCCCCATCTAGGACCCATTATCCAAGGGCTTTGATCAATTCGAATGGTGTCAGAATGGTCAGTTACATTTCTTTCATAGGTCATAACGAACCTTCCATCTTTTGAAAAGATAAAAATTATCCTCGTTGTATCTTCTGCCTCGTCATCATATTCATGAAATATCATATTTATCTCAAAAGGTATAGAATCAAGATCATCCAAACTTTTAAGATCCGGTCGAATATGAAAGCCCAAATGTTTGGGGCGCCATGCCCCGTTTGCTGTTTGGTATTTGCAACTGCCAAGAGAAAGAACAATCAATAATAATAGTATATATTTTTTCATATTGAATCACTCGTGTCCTAAATAATAAATATCGCCTAAAGAAAAAGATTTAATTCTGTTCTTTTGGGTTATTCGCTATCGCTCATGATCTAAAGATTGACCCAAAATGAACCAAAATTCAAGGCTTACAAGAAAAAGGCAACCTGCTTTTCATGAAACCTAAGTTCGATTGGGCTATCTCTTCATTCTTCA
>CAKZNE010000191.1 GCA_937129395.1 uncultured Cryomorphaceae bacterium
AATGGCCGTAGTCGTTGTTTCTTTAGCAACGATATCATTGAATGATTTTGGATCAGAGGTCGTGGACAAAATAAGATGCCCACCATATTTGGAAAAAACTTCATTAAGGAATGTGTTCTAAATTTTTTAGCGCCGCAAAAGCCAAATATATTACTTTTGCGGCAGGACTTTCAAAGTTTTCAAAACTTGTTCTTAAAGGAAATTGATATTGAGTACTTCCATTTATTCAATTCAAGAACTGACGGATTCAAAAAAGACAAAGTTTTACAAGAGAATGTTATTCTTAAAGCAGTTCCTAAAAATAAAATTCAATCTACCAAAATAAAAATTTCATCTTCTCAAGGAATCAGTGATTTGGAATTGATAAAAGAAAAGGAATTTTCAATTGAATTGCTCTTTAAAAAAATTGGAAAACTTAATATAATTCATTTACCAGTAAATGAACATGAAGAGGAAGCAATGCACTTATTTTCTAAATGGTCACACAGCTTAAATTCGTTTGGAATGAAAGTTTCGACTGGGCCTATTGTTCCTTTCAGATGCAAATCACATTTGAAACACAAAAAACCTAAAAACTCAAATTATGTCCCTTTACTCTGGATGCATAATTGCTTAAAAATGGAACTATCTTGGCCTAATAAAAAAACAGATAAAGAATCTTGGATTATCGATAATAAACAATCTAACTCCAAAACAATCAGAAACAAAAACTATATTTTTCTAAGGAGATTTAGCTCTAAAGATGAAAATGCTAAACTTGTTGCTACGCCACATTTTGAGCAATATTTTGAGCATGATAAATTGGGGCTTGAAAACCATTTAAATTACCTACATAAACCAAAAGGAACAATGACTATTGAAGAAGTATTGGGGTTGTCAGTACTCTATAACAGCTCTCTTTTTGACGCATATATACGATCCTTAAGTGGAAATACTCAGGTTAGTGCAACGGAATTAAATTCAATTCCTTTACCTCCATTAGACATCATAAAAAAAATTGGTGTCCAATATTTATCTCTAAATGGTCATGGTATTCAAGAAATTGACACCATAGTTAATCAAACTTTCAAGGTACCTCAAATACATATTTAATGGGAAAAATAATAGAAGCACAAATAATACTCAAAGATTTAGGTCTTCCTGAGAGTCAACAAAATAAAGTTTCAGCTTTAACCTTTCTTGCACTATGTAATATTACGCCAAATGATAATTGGAACCAGGCCAAAAAGCATAGCCTTACTTTATCGAAGGGGGTAATGGAATTTGCTAATAATGTTTATGGACAAGATTATAAGCAGAATACAAGAGAATCTTTTCGAAAATCTGCAATAAATCCATTTCTCAATTTTCAAATAATTGACCTAAATCCAGATGACCCAAGCTTATCTCCTCAAAGTTCAAACACCCATTACGCAATTAAAGAACTGGTTATTGATACATTAAAGCATTACGGAACAGATAATTGGTCAAATGCATTAGAGCAATTCAGAAAACTCCAATTCAAGGAAAACATTGAAGAAACTGCTCTATTACGACAAATTGTAATTAGCAACTATAAATCAATAGAAGAGATTGATATTGAACTCGGCAGGTTCAATGTTTTTATAGGGGCAAACGGTTCTGGAAAATCCAATATTCTTGAAGCAATAGCAATGATTGGAGCTTCAAAGGGTAATGACCTTGACATAGATGGGCTAATGGATAGAGGAGTAAGGATTGCAAATCCAAGTCTTACACTTAGTTCCTTTCTCGGGAAACAAACCGTTAAAGAGATAAAGGTTTCTACTATATTCGAAGACAATGGAAAGAATGTTCTGCTCAATTCTATCTTTGAAAGTTCAAATATTAATGATTTATATGCAAAATGGATTGACAAAGAAATCGAATCAAATTCTCCTAAAATTATTTTAGAATACATAAACGAAGTCTATACAAAAAAAGTTGATTTATCCAAGAATAATATTTTAGAAGAAATAAGCAAAAAGCTCCGAAATAATGGTATTCATGAGGATAATAAATACACAAAAATTTTATCAGATTTTGCAATTTTCAATTTGTCAACACAAACATTGAGAGGCTTACAATCTCATAGCCGTAAAATTCCTTTGGGTATTAATGGTGAAGGACTTGATGTTTTGATTAGTAATTTTAATAATTACGAGAATTCGAAATTATTAAAGTGTAAAATATTCTTCAATTGGCTAGACAAAATTATATTTGATAAACAGGATGAGTTTAAACTATCTGGTCATAAACTTGGTAAAAGTACATCAACTTTGTATTTCCACGATAAATTCATGCAAAAACAGAATAATCTGTTCTCTGCTGAAAATGCAAATGAAGGCATACTTCATGTCATTTTTTACCTTGCTTTATTTATCAGCAACAAAACTCCCGATTTATTTGCTATAGACAATATAGAGACAGCTTTGAATCCAAGTTTATGTAGGTCCTTGATTAAGGAATTAGCTTCTTTATCAAAAGAAAGAGGAAAACAAGCTTTAATAACAACGCACAATCCAGCGGTTCTAGATGGTTTAAATTTACATGATGATTCTCAGAGATTATTTGAAGTTTACAGAACAGATGAAGGTATGACTAAAGTTCGTAGAATTAAATTCAAGAAGGGAGCTGAACAGAAACAACACAAATTATCTGAAATGTGGATGCAAGGATTATTAGGTGCTATTCCCCAAGGTTTTTAATATGAGAATAGGTGTTATTTGCGAAGGACATACTGATAGGGCAGTCATCCGTAATATATTAAAAGGACTTAAGGATATAGATTCTTCACAAATAGTTCCTTTAAGACCAGTTTATAGTGTTGATGAAACTGATCTTGCACAGATGGCTGTTGACAATTACAGTAATTGGAGTTTGGTTAAAACTGAATGTGAAAATCAGAATAAAATTGACCATTTTTTAAGTATGGAGGGGCATGATTTTGTAATCATACATATAGATGCTGATTGCTCGGATGAATATGGTGTTCCAAAACCAGTTAAAAATGCTAATTATTCTGAAAAAATGCGAGATGCTATCATTGTTAAAATCAATGAATGGCTTGGCAATAGTTTTCAAGGTCAAATCTTGTATGCAGTCGCTATTGAGGAAACAGAAGCATGGGTTCTTACAATTTATGATAAAAGGGACTCTACCCAAAGCGCAGACCCAAAAGCAAAATTAAAATATACTCTTTCTAAAATGGGAATCAAATATGACCATACTCATGCTGGGTTTTATGAGATTACAGAAAAATTTTCGAAGCAAAAACATTTTAAAAAAGAAAAGTTTAGAGATTATAACAAAAGCTTAGATGATTTTTGTCAAGAAGTAGAAGATAAATTATAGAAAGCTTTTTCACATTACCTTCCTCTTAGCAGCAGTGCCAGTGAATAAACAGCAACTTAGATTAAATGAATGAAAAACGAAAACACAGTCGAGTAAACGACTCGGTTAATAAATAAGAACGGAGTGCGCCTCTCACACCATACGTACAGGTCTCTTACGGCGATTCAATAATGAAACATCATCGATTGTAGTATTCTATTAAACTACCACAGCCTCTTTTCTTGAGTCTGTTTACAGTGATTGTGGTTCGTAAAATGGGACTTTGAGCTACCGTCCAACCTCCCCTTCTAGATCTATTCCTTGTATAGATCTAACCTTCTGAAATCCCTAATAGAATACGGTTTTTCCGCTTTAAATCAAGCATTATAATTCTTTAAGAATTTCTTAAGCTCCTGACGGGACTGATTCTTTTTGGGCCATTCTTTAGATCCGGAGCTACGGTAAATAACCTAAAATTGAAGCCCATTCTTCTACAAATTTGATTTCATCTTGATTTGTATTGCCTTCTTGATTTTTTGAAAATATGTATGCTGATGATGATAATTTTCCACCAAACCGCCTCACCAATCCCATTATCCTTTTCCATATATTAGTAAATCCATTTTCACAGCCACAATTTTTCCATGAAATACATAATTCGATTCTTTTTAATTCTTGCTTTGCTTATTTCTTTAATCGCCATCGGGCTGAAAATAACGGGCAATGGGTTTTTAATTCGCGGTGTTTGGATTACCTATTTACATGGAGAAACTTCGGCAACTATTGATGATTTAAAATTCTTTGATAGTGACACCATCGCCAGTTCAGAAAAAAAATCACCTTGGGACATCCATCCGGATTACAACAAAACTACGCTTAGTGATTCTTTAAAGAAAACCCTGGAAATTTCAGAAAGTGTTGCCTTTTTGGTTCTTAAAGAAGATCAAATAATCCATGAAGAATATTGGGATGATTATTCGGATAGTTCCCTTTCCAATTCATTTTCCATGGCCAAAAGCATCACCACCATGTTGGTTCAAATTGCTATTGAAAAAGGGTATATAAAGTCCTGGGATCAAAAAGTCGTTGATTTTCTAGACGAACTAAAAGGAGAGTATGTAAACAAATTAAGTTTTAAGCACCTCAGCACCATGACTGCCGGTTTGGATTGGAACGAACATTATACCAACCCCTTTGATATTACAGCCAAAACCTATTATGGAAGAAATGTTTCTCAACTCATGTTTGATGAAGTATCTGTAAAAATGGAACCCGGTAAAACCTACGAATACCAAAGTGGAGCTACCCAAATTTTAGGAATGGCCTTGGAAAAAGCTACAGGAAAATCTTTGGCAAAAATGGCCTCCGAATGGCTCTGGAAACCAATGGGAGCGGAACATGATGCTTTTTGGAGAATAGATGATAATGGAGGAAAAGCTTTAAGTTTTTGCTGCTTTAATTCCAATGTAAGAGATTATGCCCGATTTGGAAAACTACTATCTCACCATGGAAATTGGGAAGGCGAACAATTGTTAGATAGTGCTTTTATTTCCCTGGCCTCAAGCCCTTTTAAAGTGCCTTATTACGGTTATTCTTTTTGGATAGATGACCAGCATTTCGAAACTCCAATTTATTATATGAGAGGAATTTTAGGCCAGTATATAATTTCCATCCCCGAAAAAGATTTGGTAATTGTACGTTTAGGTAAACACAGATTAGCAAAAGCAGAAGGAAGCGTGCATCCAATAGATTTTATCGCTATTTGTGCAGAGGTAATGAAAGACTTTTAAGTATTTAGATATTCTTCCAAGTCTTGGAGAAACTCCTTATCAGCGGCAAGCAAATCCTTTAATTTCCATAATTCCTTCATTCCAAACCATTGAATTTGTTGATGCTCGGTAAGCTGAAAATCGCTGCTCAACAACTCACAAATAATGGCATGCAATTCAATTTCCCTATTCCCATAATTCCAATTATTAATTTTTAAAAGCTGCTTAGTAGAAACCTCAACATGGAGCTCTTCTTTTATTTCCCTTGTAATCGCTTGAAAGGAATTTTCATTCATTTTAATTTTACCGCCAGGAAATTCCCATTGCAAAGGATGCTTCATTGTAGAAGACCTTTGGGCTAATAAAATTTTTCTTTCAGAATTTATGATAATTGCACAAGCAACTTTCAATTTAGCAGCCATAGGATATTTACATTTGTATAATGCCTTCGGAAAAAATCAAAAATATATTAAAGGTTTTACCCCATAAACCTGGGATTTATCAATACTTTGATAAAAATGACAAAATCATTTATGTTGGCAAGGCGAAAAACCTAAAAAAACGCGTCTCCTCCTATTTCACAAAAACCCACGATAACGCCAAGACTCATATCCTGGTAAAAAAAATAGTGGAAATAAAAACCATTATTACAGAAACAGAATTTGACGCCCTTCTTCTGGAAAACAACCTAATAAAAGAATACCAACCTCGATACAATATCAACCTCAAGGATGATAAAACCTATCCTTGGATTTGCATAAAAAAAGAAAGGTTCCCCAGAATTTTTACCACTCGAAACCCCATTAAAGACGGCTCCGAATATTATGGCCCCTACGCCTCTGTGAAGGTAATGAGAACCGTATTGGATCTTATTCGCCAACTTTACCATATCCGAACTTGTAAGCTAAACCTCAGTAAAGAAAATATCGAAGCGGGAAAATATAGGGTCTGTTTGGAATACCATATTGGAAACTGTTTAGGCCCCTGCGAGGACAAACAAAGCGAAGATTCTTATGCTATTGATATTGAAGCCTCCCGTCAACTAATTAAAGGAAACCTCAATGGGGTGAAAAATATGCTGAAGGAGCAGATGGCTGTTTTTGCCGAAGAATTACAATTTGAAGAAGCCCAAAAAACCAAGGAAAAAATTGATTTAGTAGAGAAATATCAAGCGAGATCCACAGTTGTACATCCTACCATAACCGATGTTGATGTTTTCTCCATTATTTCAGATGCGGAATTCTCTTATGTCAATTACCTTAAAATTATTGATGGCGCCATTCTTCAATCTCATACGATGGAGCTTAAAAAGAAATTGGACGAAAGTCCTGAGGAGCTTTTAGAATTAAGTATTCCAGAGATTAGAGAATTATATAAATCACATTCCAAAGAGATTTTCGTTTCACACGAAATTCAATTGCAAATTCCTGATTTAAAAATTCATGTACCCCAAAGAGGCGATAAAAAACAATTGATTGATTTAAGTCTAAAAAACGCTCGCTATTATCGACTGGAAAAACTAAAAAACATGCAGATTGTTGATCCAGACAGACATGTAAAAAGGATAATGCAGCAAATGAAGGAAGATTTGCGAATGAGTGTGGAGCCTAGACATATTGAGTGTTTTGACAATTCCAATATCCAAGGAACTAACCCAGTGGCTGCATGTGTGGTTTTTAAAGATGGCAAACCAAGTAAAAAAGATTACCGCAATTTTAATATTAAAACAGTGGTTGGTCCCGATGATTTTGCGAGCATGGAAGAAGTAGTATACCGCAGATATAAACGCTTACAAGATGAAAGGCAAGCCTTACCCCAACTTATAGTTATTGATGGTGGAAAAGGGCAATTGAGCGCGGCATTAAACGCTTTGGAAAAACTCAATTTACGTGGAGAAATAGCTATTTTAGGCATCGCAAAAAGATTGGAAGAAATTTATTTTCCTGGAGATAAATATCCTCTTTATTTAGACAAACGATCGGAAACATTAAAAATAGTACAAAGGCTTAGAGACGAGGCCCATCGCTTTGGAATTACCCATCATAGAAATAAACGAAGTAAGGGAACTTTTAAATCGGAATTGGAAAATATTAATGGGATTGGAGAAGCCACAATAAAGGATTTACTTCGCAAGTTTAAATCTGTAAAAAAAGTAAAAGAAGCAACAGAAGAAGAATTAATTGATACTGTTGGTCTTTCAAAAACAAAAAAAATAATGCAGCATTTTGAGACGCTCAACAAAAAATAAAAATTAGTGATTTTAGAGTACAGAAAATTTCTATTTCTTCTTTTAATTCTTCCCTTTATGGGTCTTTCCCAATCTGAGGGTGAAGATTTAAAAATTGGGATGGTTTTTAGTGGCGGTGGGGCAAAATGTCTTTCCCAAATTGGAGCCCTAAGAGTAATTGAAGAAAGTGGTGTGGAGATCGATTATGTTAGCGGTACTAGTATGGGGGCTATTATTGGAGGACTTTATTCTATGGGTTATACTGTAGATGAAATAGAAGCCTATATGAAAAAGGTGGATTGGGAGGCCTTACTTGGCAACGATATTCCAAGAAACAGATTAACTTATTTCGATAGAAAAGCAGAAGATCGCTACTTGCTCACATTTCCGATTGTAAATAATCGTCCACAACTTCCTAGTGGTATAAATTATGCCCAATATATTTTAAAACAATTAAGCTATCTCACCCAAAAAAGTTACCAATACCAGGACTTTTCTGAATTCCCAATTCCGTTTTTATGCGTTGCCACAAATCTGGAAAACGGAGAAATGGAAATTTTTGAAAATGGCAGATTAATCGACGCCTTAAGAGCTAGTTCTGCATTTCCTTCTTTATTTACCCCCTATCTTTTAAATGACAAACTATATGTGGATGGAGGGGTTACAAATAATTTCCCAGCAACACCTTTAAAGGCCAAAGGGATGGATTATATCATTGGTGTTGATGTACAGGATGTTTTATACAAAAAAGAGGATCTCAATTCTGTTGTTAGGATCTTGGAACAAACCTCATCATTTATAAAGGCAAATGAGTACCTCAAACAGCTGGATTCCATTGATTTGGTAATATCCCCAAATATTCCAGAAGCAGGATTAACAACTTTTGATTTGTTTGACACCATCGTTGCCAGAGGTGAAAGAGCAGCTAGATTGCACATGGCACAATTAAAATTATTAGCCAAAAAACAGAAATCTAGAAAAAGGAAAAAAGTTAACGCCCTACCATTGGAACGTTTTTTTGCCAATAAAATAAAAATTCAAGGAAATGAAAATTCAAGTAGATCTTTTATTCTTGGAAAACTGCGAATAGATGAAAAGGAATGGGTGGAAATTGCCAAACTAGAAAATGGTTTGGACCGTCTCTATGGATCAAAATATTTCGAAAATGTTGATTATACCTTAACTCCTCTTGACTCAGGTTATCTAATTACCCTTAGAGTAAGAGAGAAAAAATCACTTTCTCAATTTCGCATTGGTTTGCATTACGATTCAGATTACAAATCGGGACTACTGATCAATTATACCCAAAGAAATCTATTATTTCAAAATTCAAGGCTAAGTTTTGATCTTGCGGTTGGTGACAATCCCCGGATTAATTTAGATTACTTTGTAGATCGAGGCCTCCTTCCCACACTGGGTTTTAAGTTTCGGTCCAACCGGTTTGAAACAAGGCTTTATAATGATTCTCGAAAACCAATTAACGAATTGACCTATCTTGATTATTCAATTGATTTTTTCCTTCAATCAACCTTTAAAGATGCTTATGCCATTGGTGGTGGAGTTCAATTGGAAGGGGTAGATATTAGTCAGAATTTAAGTGTTTTAGAGGAGGATAATTTGAATAGTGACTATATAAATTATTATGGTTTTATCGATTTTGATTCTTTTAATAAAACCAACTTTCCTAGCCGCGGATTTAAGTTTAGCGCCATGGCGAGAATTATTGCCCCCCAAGAAAACCTATCTTCTTTTTACGTCCCATCTTCAGTGGTAGATGCAACTTATAGTCAGGTAATTCCTGTGAGTTCCTCACTTAATATTATAGCCACCGTTTTTGGAGGTTCGGTTATCGGTAAAGATGTAGAATATCCTTACAATATATTCTTTGGTAGCATGGGGAGAAATTATATAAATTATATAAAACCATTTGTAGGTTATAGATATATGGAACTGCAAGGGCGAAGCGGGGCCTATTTCAAACTAGATGTTAATTATCAGTTCCTTAGAAATCACTATTTAATTGCAAAAGGAAATGTGGGGAAGCTGGAGGAAACTAGTTTTGGCGAGCTTTTCGGAACAGATATTTTATTGGATGGCTACAGTTTAGGGTATAGCTACGATAGCCCACTTGGCCCCTTAGAATTTCATCTTTCTGGCAGTACAAATCACAGAGATATTTATACTTATCTTAGCCTTGGTTTTTGGTTCTAAATCTAATTTACCTTTTAAAATGTCCGACAATATTTGGTATTTCAATGATGTAAAGCTTTTTAGTGTGATGTGCCCAAATAAAACTGGGGATTACGGAAAAGATGGCCATTATAAAGAATATAAAAAAGGAGAAACGATCTATTTTACAAATGATCCTTCCTCAACTTTATACCTTATAGTAAGCGGAAAAGTGCGTATTTTAAATTATTCCGAAGGTGGAGATGAAGTTGTAAAAGCAATTTTAGGCCGTGGTGAAATGTTCGGTGAACTTGCCCTTTTAGGAGAAGAAAAAAGAAATGAAATTGCAGAAGCAATGGACGATAACACCATGCTTTGCCCAGTAAAAATTGAAGATGTTCATGACCTGATGAAGGATAATCAGGAGTTTAGTTTTAAAATTTACAAATGGATTGGCTTTAGAATGCGGAAAATGGAAAGACGCATCGACAATCTGGTATTCAAAGATGTACGAAGTCGGTTGATGGATTTTATTAAGGAGCTATCAATGGAAAAAGGCGAAAAAGTAGGTAGCACTATTGAGATGGAACATTTCTTTACTCATAAAAATATAGCCAACCTTATTGGTACTTCAAGGCAAACCGTTACCACAACTCTCAACGAATTGAGGGATGAGGGGTTGATTGACTTCAATAGAAAAAAAATTATTGTAAAAAAACCAAATGAGTTTTAGTAAATCGATAGATTTTACTCCTTCTTGCTATTTCCTCCTTCTAAAAAAACACTTACTTCCTCCAAACCCTTCCTCGATAAATCTGGAACTTTAGCATCTTTTGATGGATAACCTATGGGTAACAAAAGAAATGGTTTTTCATTATCTGGCCTTTCCAAAATATTCGTCAAAAAATTCATTGGGCTGGGGGTGTGGGTTAATGTAATTAAACCAGCATTGTGAATTGCAGAAATTAAAAAACCACATGCCAATCCTACAGATTCTTGAACATAATAGTTTTTTGTCCGTTTGCCCTCCTCCATATTATAGCTTTTCTTAAAAACTACAATTAGCCAAGGTGCCACTTCCAAAAAAGGCTTTTCCCAATCTGTACCAATTGGAGCTAAATCCTCCAGCCATTCCTTTGTAGCACGACTTTCATAAAATTCTTTTTCTTCCTTTTCCGCAGCCTCCCTTATTTTCCGTTTTAGAACTGGATCAGAAACCGCCACAAATGTCCAAGGTTGTTTATGTGCTCCACTTGGTGCCGTTGAGGCCGTTTTAATTAAATTTTCAATAAGTTCCCTTGGAATATCTTCATTTCTAAAATCCCGAACAGATCTTCTTTCGTCCATAAATTGCAAATACTCTTTACTTTTCTGTACAGCCTCTTTTGGATTTGTATAGGCTTGGGAATAAGAAATAAACTTATATTCGGAACCGCTCATTGATTTAAAATTAAATTTTCAATTATTAAATTGAACCCATATATGATTCAACCTATATCCAAAACAAAAATATTCAGAAGCCTTTTCGCAACTGCATTTTTCTGCCTTTCTTTTTGCTCTTTTGGGCAAGATAGCATTCCTAACAGACTTTTAAAAAACTACAAATTCCGAAGTATTGGTCCAGCCGGAATGAGCGGTAGAATTACAGCCATAAAAGTAGCCCCACAGCAGTCTGAAATAATTTATGCAGGCTCTGCTTCTGGTGGTTTATGGAGATCTAAAAACGCAGGTCAATCATGGGAAAATATTTTTAAAAATGAAAAAGTTAGCAGCGTTGGCGCACTTGCTTTAGATAATCATAACCCGGATATTATTTGGTTGGGAACTGGAGAAGGAAACCCTAGAAACTCACTTACAAGTGGTTTTGGAATTTACAAATCCATAAATGGAGGAAGAAGCTGGAAAATGATGGGCTTGGAAGGAACAAGAAATATCCACCGAATTATTGTCCATCCTAAAAATTCAAATATCATTTATGTTGCTGCAATTGGCACACCTTGGGGTGATTCTGAGGATCGTGGAGTTTATAAAAGTTTAGATGCTGGAAAAACATGGTCTAAAATCCTTTATTTAGACCAAAAAACAGGAGCTGCGGAAATGGTTATGGATCCCAATAATCCAGAAAAATTAATCGTAAATATGTGGGAGCATCGCAGAAATCCTTGGCTTTTTAAATCGGGTGGACCAAGTTCTGGATTGCACATTTCTTATGATGGCGGTGAAAACTGGCAAAAACAAAGTGATAAAAACGGTCTGCCAAAAGGAGATTTAGGAAGACTGGGAATTGCGATTTCTAAATCAAATTCGCAAAGGGTTTATTCCTTGGTAGAGCATAAAGGAAACAACGGACTGTATCGCTCGGACGATGGTGGGCACAATTGGAAAAAGGTAAGCGAAGATAATAATATCGGTAATCGTCCCTTCTATTATGCTGAGATTTATGTAGATCCCAAAAATGAGGATAGAATTTTTAGCCTTTGGTCTACTTTAAGCATGAGTGAGGATGCTGGGAAAACCTGGAAAATAATTGCCCCTTATAGTACGGTTCATCCAGATCATCATGCCTTTTATATAGATCCAGAAAATCCTAAATATATTATTGAAGGGAATGATGGTGGGCTAAATTTTTCTCACGATGGAGGAAAAACATGGCGTTTTGTGGAGAACTTACCCATTGCGCAGTTTTATCATATAAACTATGATATGGAGCTTCCTTACAATGTTTATGGAGGAATGCAAGACAATGGCTCCTGGAAAGGCCCTGCCTACGTTTGGAAACATGGAGGGATAAGAAACAGCTACTGGAAAGAGCTTTATTTCGGCGATGGTTTTGATGTAGTTCCAGACCCAACAGACAATCGATATTTATATGCCATGAGCCAAGAAGGGAATGTGGCTCGAGTGGATGTGAAAACAGGAAATACCAAACTAATTCAACCCGTTCATCCAGAAGGAAAAACTCTACGTTATAATTGGAATGCAGCAATTGCCGTTGATCCTTTTGAAAAAAAGACCATTTATTTTGGTGCTCAATATTTATTTAAAAGTATCGATCAAGGTCAGAATTGGACTCCCATTTCTGATGATTTAACCACCAACGATCCCGAAAAACAAAAGTTTAAAGAAAGTGGTGGGCTTACCTACGATGTTACGGGAGCAGAAAACTATACTACCATTTTATGCGTAGAGCCAAGCAGTTTAGAAAAAGATCTATTATGGGTAGGTACAGATGATGGCAATATCCAAATCACCAGGGATGGAGGCGAATCTTGGACCAATGTTGCGAAAAATCTAAAAGGGGCCCCCGCAGGAATGTGGATTCCACAAATAGTGCATTCTACGCATGAAAAAGGAGCAGCTTTTGTGGTGTTAAACGACTATAGAAGAAACAATTGGAATTCGTATTTATATTATACCAATGATTACGGAAAAAGCTTTAAACGTCTGGTTTCTCCTAAAAATGTTTGGGGCTATTCTTTAAGTATCGTTCAGGATCCAAAGGAAAAAAACCTCCTGTTTTTAGGAAGCAATAATGGACTTTATTTTAGTTGGGACTTTGGAATTCACTGGCAAAAATGGAACAAAAACTTTCCAACCGTTCCCGTTACGGACCTTAAAATTCACCCTAGAGAAGGAGATTTAATAGCTGGAACTTTTGGTCGTTCTTGTTTAATTTTGGATGATTTAGAACCCTTCAGAAATATATCTCAAAATTTCAATTCAAAGGATCAACCTAAAATAGATCTCTTTACGCCCAAGGTGGGCTACCAAGAAAGTTACAGCCGAGCAGATGGCACCCGATTCGCAGCTCATGCGGTTTATAAAGGAGAAAACAGACGCAATGGCGCCATGATTTCCTATTGGAATGCTTTTGACAAAGTAGATTCTTTAAAAGCCAAAAAAATTCAAATCATTATTAAGAATGAAAAGGGTGAAGAAATACGAAAAATCTACAAGAATTATGATTTTGGATTTAACCGATTTTATTGGGGAATGGATGAAAAAAGGGTTCGCTTTCCTAGAAAAAACCAAAAGCTTAATGATACTAGCGAAGCAGGGGGATTAACCGTTTTGCCAGGAAAATATAAAATCATTTTAAAATTAGCGGGAGCTTCAGATTCTACTTGGTTAGAGGTTAAATCTGACCCAAGGATGAATTTTGACAAAAAGGATTTACAGTCAAATTACAATTCTAAAAAGGAACTTTTCAATAAACTCGAGTCTTTAAATAAGGCATCGGAATTAGTAAAAAGAAGCAAAAAAACAATAGGGATTTTGGAAGCTTGGATGAAGGAAGAGCCAAAGGATTCTGTTCAATCTGCGCTTAGAGATAGTATTAAGGGAATCTCCAAAAAAATCAAAAATTTTGAAGAGCGATTTTGGGGAAAAACAGTAGAAGGATATTATGATCAACCCGAAGTGTTGAGCAACCAATTTGGAACCATCTCATGGCATATGGGTTCAAATAAAGGAGAGTTAACTCAGGGGAACAAACTTCTAATTGCAAAATTTCAGAAAACCAGCAATGCCTTTTTAATGGATTTAAACAGCTTTTATTCCAAGGATTGGATCGCCTTTGAATCCTATGTGCAATCCTTGAATATTCAACTCTTTCCAGAAATTGTAGAGCTTGAAAAAATGTAAGCAGCAGAATAAAAACCTAATTTAACTTATCAGCCAATTTTAACATAATTCTTTTCGGGGATTTACCCTCGTAAAGAATTTTGTAAACGGCATTTGCGATGGGCATACGTACATCATGAATCTTGCGAACCTCACGAATTAAATTCGCCGCATAATATCCTTCGGCTACCATATTCATTTCCAAAATGGCAGAATTTACCGTGTAACCTTTACCAATCATATTTCCCAAAGTTCTATTTCTACTAAATTGAGAATAAGCGGTTACCAGCAAATCACCAAGGTAAGCCGAGTTATTTATATCTCTTTTTATGGGATGAACAGCCTTAATAAATTTCTTCATTTCCCTAATGGCATTACTTACCAAAACGGCTTGAAAATTATCACCGTAGCCCAGTCCATGGCAAATTCCCGCGGCAATGGCGTAAATGTTTTTTAGTACAGCTGAATATTCAGTTCCATAGATGTCGTCGGAAATGGTGGTTTTTATATAATCCCCGTTCATTTCCTTGGCAAGAGCTTCCGCTTTTTCTGTTTTAAGGCAGGCAAGTGTTAAATAACTAAGCCTTTCTAAAGCTACTTCTTCAGCATGACAAGGACCAGAGATAACACCAATATTTTCAAGGGCGATTCCATATTTTTCATGGAAAAATTCCCCTACTATTAAATTTTCATCAGGAACGATCCCTTTTATAGCGCTAAAAATCAATTTGTTTGAAATGTCAATGCTCAAATTATTCAGGGCATTTTTTAAAAAAGCAGAAGGGATTGCAAAAATTAGACAGTCGGCTTCATCAACAATGTCATTAATATTTGAGGAAAGGTGAATTCTTTCCATCGGAAACTCTACCGATCTTAAGTAATTGGCATTATGCCTGTGAGTTTTTAGGTGCTCAATGTTTTCTTCATTGCGAATCCACCACCCTACTGAACCGTTATTATCGGTAACAATTTTTACCAATGCTGTTGCCCAGCTTCCTCCTCCAATTACAGCGATTTTCATATTAAAATTGAACTTCTGTTGTTCCTTTTTCGCCATTTCGCATATAGCTAAGGCTTACTTTATCTCCTTTTTTATATCTGCTTAAAGCCTTCATATAACTCATCATATCCACTACCTTAACCTCTCCCATTTGTATAACAACATCGCCTGCTAAAAGTCCAGCAACCGAAGCTGGTTTTCCCTCAGTAACCCCGTCTATTTTCATTCCGGAGCCTTCAAACATATAGCTTGGCATTACGCCTAAGGTTACTGTAAATTTTGGGGCATCCATGGACTCTTCCGCTGTTGGTGTAAATTCAACTTTCCCCACCTTTTCCATTTGTAATACCAGGTTCAAAATATAGGATATCAATTTGGCTTCTCCTTTATAATTAATGTTTTCAGCAATATCTGTTGGTTTATGATAATCCTTATGGGTTCCAGTAAAAAAATGAAGAACAGGCATTTCCAAATAATAAAAACTGGTGTGGTCTGATGGTCCAACACCGCTATTTCCTGTTTTAATTCTCAATTGGTTACAACCTTCCTCTTGAATCACTTTCTCCCAAATTGGAGAAGTCCCAAAACCATTTATGGCAACCATATTTTCTTGCATTCTTCCAATCATATCGAGATTGATCATATAGGCCATATTCCTCACATCGTCTGGAATATTTTTAGTGTAATAGGCAGAACCTAAAAGACCCATTTCCTCTCCACTAAAAGCAATAAAAAGATAATTATAGGCCGAAAATTCTTTCTCTTTTGCCACAATGTTTCTGGCAATTTCCAACATACCAGCTACGCCACTGGCATTGTCATCCGCACCATAGTGAATAGTAGGGTCGCCAGTATAAAGAGATGATTGTCCACCCATTCCTAAATGGTCATAATGAGCCCCAATTACAACAGTTTTCTCCGCTCCTCTGTCCAAAAACCCAACAATATTGTAAGCCTTTATTTTATTCTCTTCCAGCTTGGTTTTAATTTTTATCTTTTTCCCTTTAAGGAGTTTTTTTGCCAATTTTTTATTCTGAATAAAAACAACGGGAATCCCTTTACTTTTTATGGTTCTAAATTTTGGCCTAGGGTCACTGGCACCTTCTTTTAGGTTCACAAAAACGACCGCTTTTGCTCCTTTTTTTATGGCCAAGTCAATACGATCTCCAAGGTCGTGAAAGGCTATATACTTGGAATGAGGGTGCATTCCATCTGGGGAAGAAACATCAATTACAAATATTTTCCCTTTCAGTTTTTTCTTTTTAAGGCCTTTATAATCATTCCAACCTAAATCAGCAGCTCTAATACCATAATTCAAATTGATAGTTTTCCCTTCAAACACTCCATTAGAGGAATATTGCAAAGGGAAATAATCCACAGGCGCAGAATAATTTTTCTTTTTATACTGTAGGCTATTTTCTTTTGAATCATACAAAACCTCCTTGGTAATGGAAAATTCTTGGTGGTACTCATTGTTAGTAACTGATTTTAAAGAAAGCTTGCTGAAAGCCTCAGAAATATAGCTAGCACTAAGCATTGCCCCCTCGGTTCCCGGTTCTCTTCCTGCCAACTTACTAGAAGCCAAATAACCAATATCATTGGATAACCTCTCGGTTGTTCCTTCTAAAATTGGAAAACAATCTTCCTGAGCTTGAACATTAAGTCCAAATGCGAGGATAATAACTACAAAATATTTTGTCATGGATTTCATTTTCTTTGGGCTGCCAAATATAAGTTTTTAGGTTTCAATAAGAAGAAATTCCATCAGTTTGAGATTAGGTCAAAACCATTTGGCAAATAATTCAAGCTGAATTTCTTTCCAAGAATATTTAATTATTTAGTTAAGAACTATTTAATCTGTATTATCGTTCTGCCTTCAAGCTTTCTAACTTTGCCCAAATCGCCTTAAAATTTGTCTTCTTTAAAAAAATTGGCCTCACAAACTGCTATTTATGGTTTAAGTAGCATTTTGGCGCGTGTTTTAAATTTTGCCTTAACACCCTTACATTCGGAGGTATTAGCCAAAGAAGAATTTGGGGAAGCCACAGATATCTACTCCATGATTGCCTTTCTAATGGTGATTTTAACTTTTGGTATGGAGACCGCTTATTTCCGTTTTTCCAAAGACAAAGATCTTTCAGACAAAGATGTTTTCAGCGCTTCTACTTCTTGGGTTTTAGGGGCTGGAGTTTTGGCAATTGTGGCCGTTCTTATTTTCCTTGACCCATTAGCATGCTTATTACAATATACCAAACATCCAGAATATCTTATTTGGATGATCATAATAGTAGCAATTGATGCCCTAGCCGCAGTTCCTTTTGCAAAACTAAGAGCGGATAATAAACCCTTGAAATTTGTTTTAATCCGTTTTTCTACGACCGGAACCATGGTATTGTTAAACTTGGTTTTTTATTGGCTTTTCCCTTATTTCCAAGAAAATGGAATAGGTGAGTCGTGGTTAAGCAGCGTGTACAATTCCAATGCCGGTGCATCTTATATGCTCATATCTAATATGGTTGGAAACCTTGTAATGTTATTGCTTTTCGCCCCTGATTTGTTCCGAATTCGTCTTACTTTCAAAAAATCGCTTCTCAAAAAACTATTGCTTTATTCCTTCCCTCTGGTAATTGCCGGTTTACCTGGTATTGCCAACGAAATGGCCAACCGTCAGTTTTTAAAGTTTTTATTGCCCGATGGAGAAAACTTTACAGCTCTAGGGATCTTTGGCGCCAATGTGAAAATAGCCACATTTATGATGCTATTTATTCAAGCTTTTAGATTTGCCGCCGAACCATTTTTCTTTTCAGGCGAGGGGGAGTTTAAAAGCAAAATGGCAAAGGTTATGCACTATTTTGTAGTGGTACAAGCGATAATTTTTCTGGGATTAATCTGTTTTTTAGACCTCATAAAACAAACCCACTTTATAGATGAAAAATATTGGGAAGGTTTAGATATTGTGCCCATTTTAGTATTTGCAAATCTGCTTTTGGGTATTAATTTCAACCTAAATATTTGGTATAAATTAAAAAACCTTACTCGAATGGGGGTTTATATAACTTCCGTTGGATTCGCTTTTACCATAATCAGCAATCTCATCCTCATTCCCAAATACGGGTATATTGGAGCAGCTTGGGCAACACTTATTAGCTATGCTTCTATGACGGCAATGAGTTATTATCTAAATCAAAAGTTCGATTATACAAAATACCCGCTTAAGCGAATTGGACTTCATCTTCTCACTGTTCTAGTTTTAGCCTATATCAGTTTTTATGTTTATCATTCTGATTTGTTGATTTCCAGCATTTGCTTTTTCGGATACCTTATTATAGTATGGTTCACAGAAGCCAAAACAGTTATTAAATCCATTAGAACATGAAAATAAAAATAGTAAACACCTCAGCAAATCCACTTCCTGTTTATAAAACTCCCCTTTCTGCAGGATTGGATTTAACCGCAGTATTAAAGGAAAGTATACTTCTAAAACCCCTTGAAAGAGCATTAGTAAAGACAGGGTTATTCATGGAATTGCCAGCCGGTTATGAAGCTCAAGTAAGACCAAGAAGCGGCATGGCATTAAAGCAAGGAATAAGTGTTTTGAATTCGCCAGGAACCATTGATGCCGACTATAGAGGAGAAATTGGAGTAATTTTAGTAAACCTTAGTAATGAGTCTGTAGAAATAAAAAACGGCGAGCGAATTGCCCAATTGGTAATTGCCAAACACGAAACAGCAGAGTGGCTAGAGGTTGAAAATTTAGACGAAACAGAACGAGGTAAAGGAGGCTTTGGCAGCACTGGGAAAAATTAATATATCCCTAAATAGTTTGTTTTTTAATCTGACCTCTTATTTTTGCTCGGAAAACCAAATAATTGCATTAACAAAATAATATCACTAAATGAAAATAATTGTTCCAATGGCCGGTCGTGGCAGCAGATTGAGACCGCATACCCTAACTATTCCAAAACCGTTAATTCCCATTGCAGGAAAACCGATTGTGCATCGATTGGTAGAGGATATTGTAAAAGTTTGTGACCAAGAGGTGGATGAAATTGCTTTTATTATTGGTGATTTTGGAAAAGAAACAGAAACAGACTTAATAGCCATCGCCGAAAGTTTAGGCGCCAAAGGGAGTATTTACACACAGGATCAGCCCTTGGGAACGGCTCATGCTATAATGTGTGCTAAAGAATCTTTAACAGGGAATGTTGTTGTGGCTTTTGCCGATACCTTATTCCGTGCAGATTTTACTTTAGATAGTGAATGTGATGGAGTAATTTGGACCAAAAAAGTTGATGACCCTAGCGCATTTGGAGTAGTAAAGAAAAACGAAAAAGGAATTATCACCGACTTTGTAGAAAAACCAGAAGAATTTGTTTCTGATGAAGCTATTATCGGTATTTATTACTTTAAAGACGGTGATTTTTTAAGAGATGAATTGCAATATCTTTTGGATAATAAAATAATGGATAAGGGGGAATACCAACTTACAAATGCCCTGGAAAACATGAAAACGAAAGGAAGTGAATTTACTTCCGGTACCGTAAATGAATGGATGGATTGCGGAAATAAAGATGTAACCGTACAAACAAACGGAAGAATTCTTGGATTCGTAAATAGTGAAGAAACCCTTATCAGCCCTTCCGCCAAAATTGAAAATAGCGAGATTATTGAACCTTGCTATATTGGAGAAGGAGCGGTTATTACAAATAGTAAGATTGGACCTTTTGTAAGTATAGGAGCTAATACAAAAGTAAATGACAGTTCTATCGATAACAGTATTGTGCAAAATGAGAGCGAGGTTGTAAACGCTCAACTCACAAACTCAATGATAGGAAATAAAGCATTTTTTGATGGAAAATTTTCTACCGTCAGTATTGGGGATTTCAGCAGAATGGAATAAACCAAAACTGATTTACATATTCGTAATTAGCTTCCTAAGCTTTTCCCTTGCGGGTCAGGATAAAAAATCTGAAGCCCCAATTTCTGGAAAAGAGCTTGCTGGCTTTAATGAACTCTTTTTTGAAGCGGAAAAGGAATTGCAATTGGGCAATTACAGCAAAGCTTTTGAAAAATTTCAGAAACTCTATAAAATTGATTCTGAAAACGGAACCGTTTGTTACCACCTTGGCGAACTTTATGCAGGGCAAAATTTTAGGGAAGAAGCCATTTTTCACGCCGAAAAATCGGTTGAATTGGACCCTTCAAACAAATGGTTTAAAAAGGGCCTAGCTTCTGTTTACAGCAAATTTGAAATTACAGACAAGCTTATAACCGTTTTTTCGGAGTTGGTAGATTTAGATCCGGAAAACCCCGATTTGAATTATGAATTGGCTCTTGCTTATGCCAATAATGATGACTTTAAAAAAGCGCTGGAGCAATTGAATATATTGGAAGAAATTATTGGCGCCAATGAAATTGTTACAGAACAAAAAAAACAAATTCATTTAATACAAGGCGACTTTGATGCCGCAGTAGAAGAATCCGAAAAACTTATTGAAGCCTTCCCAAAAGAAATGAAGTTTAGAAGTTCTTTGGGTGAATTGTATATGGGCAATAATCTTTACGATGAGGCCCTGGAGGTTTTTGAAAAGATGCTGGAAATTTCACCAGAAAATCCAAGGTCTCAATTAAACCTTGCCGAATACTATAGAAAAACTGCCAATAAGGACAAGTCCATTTTTTATTTAAAAAAGGCAATTGCAAACCCTTTGCTTGAGATTGATCAAAAAATTCCTACACTTTTAAGTTTGTTTGCTGCCTCTGAAAGAGATAGCGCCCTAAAAGTTGAAGCTTATAATATGCTGGCCGATGTTATAAAAACCAATCCAGAAGATCCCAAAGCATATGCTATTTATGGTGATTTTTTAAGTCGTGATGGTTTAAATACTAAGGCTTTGGCCGCCTACAAAAAAGCAGTGAGATTGGAAAATGGTGGGAAATTTCAAATTTGGGAGCAGATTCTAATTATAGAAATTCAGACCGAGCAATATGATAGTTTGATGCTTGACGGTCCGAAAGCAATTGAACTATTCCCTAACCAAGCGTTGCCGTATTTTTTCAGCGGAATTGCCTTTATTAATCGGGATGAAATATTAGATGGTATTGATTTTTTAGAAGAGGGATTGAACTATGTTTTTAGCAACCCAAGGTTAAAAGAACAATATTATTCCCAGCTTGCTGATGCCTATCACCGAATTGAGGAACACACAAAAAGTGATGCTTATTTTGAAAAAGCATTGGGTATCAATTCACAAAATCCCAGCACCTTAAACAACTACGCTTATTATTTAGCAGAACGCGGTGCATCGCTCGACAAGGCTCTGGTTTTAAGCACAAAAAGCAATCGGTTGAGTCCCAAAAACACTACTTTTTTAGATACTTGGGCGTGGATACTTTATAAAAAAGGAGACTATTTAGAGGCATTGGCCAAAATGGAAGAAGTGATAAGGCTTACCCAGGTTCCAAGTGGAGAACTTTTTGATCATTATGGAGAAATCCTATTGAAAAATGGCAAGGAGGATCAAGCAATTATTCAATTTCAAAAAGCGAAGTCCTTGGGTTATAATACAAATGAAATGGAGCAGAAAATAAAGCTCCTAAACAATCCATGAAAAAACTCCTTCTCTTCAATTTTTTGGCTTTATTTCTTATTTCCTGCGGAAGTCAAAAATTTCTCCCCAAGGGAGCACCACCTGTGCTTAAGGAAAAATCATTTTTTAAGGAAATTGAAGCGGCTGAAAACAAAATCCAAAGCCTCAGCTTTAAAACCAGTGCCTCCTATGAAAATCTAGGTGGCAGTCAGTCTTTCAAATTAGAAGTTCGCCTAATAAAAGACAGCGTAGTATGGCTGGATATTTCTGATCCTTTTATTGGAATAAAGCTGGCCAGAGCAGTTGTTTACAAAGATAGTGTTGCCCTAATAAATAAATTACAAAGGCAATATTTCACAGGAAAGCCAAGTGAATTAAGTAAGGGAATTGGAATTGATTTGAATTTTGATTTGCTTCAAAATATGCTTTCAGCAAATATGATATTTCCGACAAACCCAAAAGATTTTGAATTGTATTTTGGAATTGATGAATATATTTTGGCCGATTATACCTATCAAAAAGATAGTATCATCAATAGTCCTTTTGGGAAAAGTCATCTTTTAAA
>CAKZNE010000192.1 GCA_937129395.1 uncultured Cryomorphaceae bacterium
AAGACTATTCAATTACCCAAGCAACGATTCCCCAGAAAAGGACCCCCTTCGTCACTAAAGACCTAAGCCTTTCCATTTATATTAAACCATCATTTCAATTCCTTGTCATTAAATAATTTCATTCTATATTTGCACTGACCGCCCGTGCAGTCAGTAATATAAATTAGCAATGGATAAAAGACAAGAACTGATTGAAACCGCTACAAAACTTTTTTCGGAAAAGGGATTTGAAAATACTGCTTTGTCCGAAATATGCGAAAAAGCCGGTGTTTCTAAGGGCCTCATTTCCCATCATTTTAAATCTAAGAATGGATTATTGAAGGAGATATTTAAAAGGACGACGGATCTTATTGTGGAAATGAATCAAACCTCGGCCAAGGAAAAATCACCCTATGTTCAGTTAAAAGCCCTCATTGAATCATTTTTTATTCAATTGGAAGCAGATAAACTCTTCTTTCAATTTAATCTAAATGTTATTGTTCAGCCCAATACAAGAGAAATCTTAAAGGACCTAATAATGGAACGTTCAGCCTTTATTCTACAGTCTACAGAGGGCCTTTTCATTAAAATTGACCCAAAAAACTCAAAGGTATTAAGCTATCTATTTATTGCGGAGTTGGATGGAATCGCCCTTAATTATCTCGGGATTTTCGATGACTATCCCCTAGAAGAAATAAAAAAACAAATCCTTAAAAAATATACAAAACAATGATTTTCTTAAAAACAGAAAACAACAAGACAGTCCATAAGCTAAGAACCAAACTATACCAAAGCCTAAAGGCACCTATAGATGCCATGTGGGAATTATTATATATAGCTTCATCCAAACACTACCTCATTGAGGAAGATGGTGAAACGATTGGATTTTGCTGCATAAATGAGGAAGGCGCCTTGCTACAGATTTATTTAAATGAAGATAAAGCCCTAAACATGCTGGGGGTTATTCAAAAACTACTTGCTAGTAACTTGATGAATTCTGCCAATTTAAGTTCCAATGAACCCATTGGCTTTAACAGCTGTTTGGCACTTTCAAAATCTATTGAAGTAAATACTTTTTGTTTTGAAAATAACAATAAAAGCATAATCACAGATTCAAAGCTTCAGGTTGACCTAGTTTCTAAGGTGGATATTCCAGCAATCAAGTCATTTTTAATGGAGCAAATTGGAATGGACGATAATTTTGGATATACCGAAAACCTTGTTGGAAGGAAAGAATTATACATGCTTAAAGAACAAGATGAAATAATAGCAATAAGTGAATGCCGAATCAGCGATTCTCAACCTGGAATTGTTGATTTAGGAATTATTGTAAATAAGGCCTTTCAAGGTAAAGGTATTGCAAGCCAGGTATTCCAATTACAGGTGAATCGAGTTTTAAAAGAAGGAAACAAACCTATCTGTTCTACAACATCTGATAATATTGCTTCTCGAAAAGCTATAGAGAAAGCTGGGTTCTATTGCTCCAATATCATTTTCAATATCCAATTTTAGGAACTATTTGAAGCAAATTGATGATGTACAAAAAAAGTAATCGGGTAGAATTAGGATTGTTTTGAAAGACCAAGAGCCTATTTTAAAATGTATACGGAACTCACCCCTTTTTAGCTTAATGATCAAATTGAAGTGATAGAATCCAGAGAGAACATATTAAAAATTAACAACTGCTTTTCCGAACATTTGATTGCTGTGCAAAATGCCAAATACAAACCTACAGATCAATGGATTGAAGGTGAATCAGTAATTCTTGACGATTCGGATGTAGCAGTGGTTTTGACAAAAGAGCAAGCAGACAAATTAAACAAGGATGATAGACAATACTTTCTGGAAAACCGAGATGAATATGAAATTAAAAATCTGAATAAATGGATTAAGGGGACAATTCTAATTTCTTCTCAACAAGGCGAAAAAGAATATCTAAATGATATTGGCCAATCCTTAGCCGATTTGTCTGGAAATTATGGGAAACTAATAATTCTGGGAGATTGGAATACACCATGGTTGAGTCAACAAAATGATTATCCACCAGCCAGAGAAGCCATTCAATTTTTGAATAAGAAAATTAAAAAAACTTTTAATGGTGGCTTAATATTGGACTCAGGCGTAATATCTGAATTCATTCCTCATTTGTTCTGGTTGACCAGGTGTAATCCAAATTTACCCGAATTGATGATGACTTTTATAAACTCAAAAACGGTATTTGGGATTTGTAAATACGGCGTTTTACATCTTGAGTTTTACGACGACCAAGAAAGAAAAAAATTATCGAAATTTTTCAAGGATAGAAAGTTTCAAGAAGTTGACAGCTGCAATGACCCAATAGAATTTGATAATTTTAAGGGAAGAAAAATCAACATTTAACAAATAAGAAAGGGTCGTTTGAATCTCGTCTGGCCTTCCATATCACAATCCTTCCTTTATTTTAAAGGTATTCGTAAGATCATTTTTCTAAAATAGTGACCCTATTCATATCTCTTCTTTAACATATATTCCAGGGAACTGAAAAAGATTTTTCGCTTTTGAGAACTTATATGGGTAACAAAATTTTTCATTTTCAAATTGAAATTTGTTTCCTGTTTAAGAAACTTATATCTTTACTTAAAGTTAAATGAATGAAGGATAATTTTAAGGTCCAATTACTAGAAGAAGTTGATATATTTCTAGGTGGACTACACGAAAAAGCCCGAACCAAAATCATTTACAATCTACGAAAGTCCCAAATTGTAAACGATAGAGAACTTTTCAAGAAACTTAATGACAATGTATGGGAGTTTAGAACACTTCACAATAGAACTTATTACCGACTTTTTGCCTTTTGGGATAAGACCAAAAAAACGGAAACAGTTGTTATTTCAACCCACGGAATTGAAAAAAAGACCGGTAAAACACCAGCAAAGGAAATTGCCAAGACGGAACGGATAATGAAACAATATTTTGAAGCTAAAAAATAAAATTATGGGAATTACAAAAATGGAAACAATTGGTTTAGATGAAATTACCGACAAATATGTTGGCAAAAAAGGAACAGCAAAACGTGAGGAATTCGAAAATGAACTTCGTCTTGATTTAATAGGGCAAGCGATAAAACAAG
>CAKZNE010000193.1 GCA_937129395.1 uncultured Cryomorphaceae bacterium
ATAGAAGAAGGTGGAGATGCCAATTACAGCATTGAAATCATAGAACTTGAGGCTTCCAAATTTAAGGCTCGTGCTACGGCTTTACAAGATTTTGATGGCGATGGGATCTATAATGTATGGGAAATTGATCAAGATAAGAAGCTAATCGAGCTTACCAAAGATTAAATGTTAGGCTCCGTTTTTTACTGGGCTTTAATTTTGGTATTACTAGGTATCACCTACCAAGATTATAAATTTCGTGGAGTCTCTTGGTATTTATTTCCATTGGTATTAATCCTGTTCACTTTATATTATAAGCCATTTCATAATTTAGAAATATTTCTTTATTCCATGATCGCAAATCTAATTTTCATTTTGTTTCAATTTGGCTTTCTGATACTTTATTTCAGAGCTAAAAAAATTGGTGTAAAACTATTATTGAAAAAGTATATTGGATTTGGTGATATTTTATTTTTTATGGTTTTAGCTATTATATTACCTTTTCCTTTTTATCCGGTTTTTATGGTAACAAGTCTGATAATTAGCGCATTACTTGGGCTCATTTTCTACAGAAAAACTAGTGTGCCCCTTGCTGGAATCCAATCTTTCTGTTTGGTTTTATGTCTAATTATTGATTCCAACTTTAAAGTCAATGATTATTTACTGAATTTTAATTTATGGTCTTAATAATGGAAAATGTTTTAGAATTAGAGCTCAGTTTGCAACAGATCATTTCTTCGGATCAGGCCTACCATTATAAAATAATTCCGAAAAAAAGTTCGGACACAGAGATTTCATTTTATTCCTCAACCCTCGAAAATGGTTTGAAGGATGAATTGGAAATGGTTTTTGGAAAGGAAATTTTTCTAGAAGAAGTAGAGGAGGAGGTAATTTTAAAAAGTCTGTCCAAATATTATAGAAAATCTGCTACTAAAAGCAAAGAAACGCTGACTTACGATGATGATAAGGATTTTTTAAGGAAGTTAATTAATGAGGCACATGATCTTGGAAGCAGTGATATTCATATTGAGCCCTATGCCGAAAATTGCAGGGTTAGAATAAGAATAGACGGAAAACTAGTAGAGAGATACCAAATTAGTCTTGATGATTTTAGACCCATAGTAAATCGGATAAAAATCATGAGTCACCTTGATATTGCTGAAAAACGCCTACCTCAAGATGGAAGAATAGAATTTGAATTCGGAAATAACAAATTTGATATTAGGGTTTCTGTTTTACCCACTCTTTTCGGTGAAAAAATAGTATTGAGGCTTTTAAGTAGGGATAGTTCTAAAATTGATCTTTTAAACCTCGGTTTTGAAAAAGAAGAATTAGAATTATTTACTGAATCTATAAAAAAACCAAATGGCGTAATTTTAATAAGTGGGCCAACAGGATCCGGTAAAACCACCACCTTATATGCCACCCTCAAACTGTTAAATGAAGAATCGAGAAATATTTTAACCATAGAAGATCCGATTGAATATACTATTGATGGGGTAAATCAAGTTCAACTTAAAGAAAGTATTGGATTGGATTTCGCAGCAGCCATGCGAACTTTTTTAAGGCAAGATCCTGATGTAATAATGCTTGGAGAAATTCGTGATGTGGAAACTGCCCAAATGGCAATACGAGCCGCTTTAACAGGACACCTTGTATTTTCCACCATTCATACAAATTCAGCAATTGGCACCATAACCCGGCTCATAGATATGGGAGTCCCCCCTTTTTTAATCGCCAGCACCTTTAATTTAAGTGCAGCTCAAAGGTTGATTAGGAAATTATGTAAAAGCTGTAAGTGTAAAGAAAAAAATAATCCTGATATGTGGCCAAAGTCATTTAGCCCAAAACGAAAGATTGAATCTCATTTCGTTTCCCAAGGTTGTGAAGACTGCTATTTCACAGGCTATAAAGGCAGAGTAGCCATTTATGAGTTAGTTCCCATAGATGCTGAAATTTCAGATATCCTAAAAAAGGATGTAAATCAAATTAATGATGTTCTTGGTACAAAGGGGTTTAAAAGCCTTTCGGATCGAGCATTTGAACTTATTGAAAATGGCGAAACTTCCGTAGAAGAAGTTTATTCCATTCTAATGAATTAGTATATGAAAAAATTGAAAATCTATATTTTACTTACGGCACTTATTCTCTCCTTCGGGGCTATTGCTCAAGATAGATATGTCCAATTACGGAGTCAACTGGAAATTCTTGTTCCTGACAGTCCAGGACTGGAGGAAAAAGTTGATTTTTCCTTAGGGGAGACCATCGCATTAGCTGATTTTTTAGTCGGATTAGGGAAAAGCAGTGAAGTGAATATTAGCGTTGATCCAAATATTCAAGGCAAGGTTATAAATAATTTGAGCAATGTAACGGTTTTGGAATTGTTGGTTTTTCTCGCCAAACAACACCAATTGGATTTTGATATTACAGGGAATATTATTCACGTTAAACCTTATAAGGAAGAAATTGAAATTGTAAAGAAAACCGCAAAACCAATACTAATCCAATATGATACGACAACTACAAAGTTGAGCATTGAATTAAAAAACGATAGTTTGGCGAGAGTCGCCAAAGAGTTAACCCAGGTGAGCGGTAAAAACATAGTAATTCAACCCGGTTTGGAGGCTAAACTCCTTTCTATTTATTTGGAAGATGTATTATTAGAACAAGGCCTGGAGCAGATAGCTTTTGCCAATGATTTACAAATAACCAAAAATACAGACGGTTTTTATTTGATAGAGAAATTAATAGTTTCTAAAGAAAAAGGTTCTTCCAGATTTCAGAGTTTGGCAAAAAGTAAGGAAAGATCCATTTTTGATTCGGATTCAGGGTTTATAAGTCTTTCTGTGGAAAATGAGCCGATCAAAGCGGTTGTCCAATCCATTTTTCAAGAAAATAATCTGGATTATTTTTTATTCTCCAATTTAGAAGGAACAGTAACCTTAAAGGTTGAAAATGTTGCCTTATCAGAGCTATTACTTAAAATGTTTTACGGAACTGATTACACTTTTAGAGAAAAGGACGGTGTTGTAATAATTGGCGACAGAAATTTAGAAGGATTAAGAGAAACAAGACGAATTTATTTACAACATAGATCAGTAGAGAAGATCATTGAATATATTCCTGACAATCTTCGACAGGGGTTGAGCATTAAAGAGTTTACGGAATTAAATAGTCTTTTGGTAAGTGGTTCATTTCCTCAAATTTTAGAATTGGAAAATTTTATTAATTCTATAGACCAACCGGTTCCTGTGGTAATTATTGAGGTGATAATTATTGATTACCAAAAAAATCATAATCTTTCCACAGGAATTGAGGCAGGGGTTGGCGATCAACCTGGAACTTCTGGAGGATCAGTTTATCCTGGTTTTGATTATAGCTTAAATGCAAACTCCTTAAATACATTAATTCAAAATTTTAACGGCTTTGGATCTTTAAATTTGGGGCCAGTTACCCCCAACTTTTATGTAAACCTGCGATTCTTGGAGGATAACGGAGTTTTAAATGTGAGGTCTACTCCTAAATTATCCACCCTTAATGGACATGAGGCTTCTTTGAGCATTGGTACTACAGAATATTATGTTAATCAGCAGGGAGTAATTCAAGGAGCGCAGACTCCCGTTACTCAGTTAACACGAACTTTTCAATCTGTACAAGCAGATTTCACCTTAACAGTTAGACCCTTTGTATCTGGGGACAGCAGTGTTACAATGGAGATTGCAGTAAATCAAAGTGATTTTACCGGAAGAGAATCCCCAGATGCGCCGCCTGGTGCCGTTACCCGAAATTTTAATTCGATGATTAGAGTAAAAGATGGCGAAATGATTTTATTGGGCGGTTTAGAAGAGAAAACTGTGGATGATTCTGGATCAGGAGTACCCTTTTTATCTAGGATACCCATTTTAAAATATTTATTCAGCAGCAGGACTAGGAATGACAGTAAAACAAAACTGAACATTTTCATTAAACCGACCATAATTCATTGAGAATTTTAGACAAAATAAAAAACAAAATTCGGTTTCCAAAGGAAATTTATTCCATAGAATGTTTTAAATCCAATTTAGGATACCGGTTTTATTTGTCACATTTAAAAGTCGTCAAAAGTGATGTTCAATTACTGGAGACCAAGGAGTTTACAGAGGTAACAAGTCTAAAAGCGGATTTCGACATCAAAATACCCATTATTCTTCTAGTTGGGGGAAGGGGACTTTTGAGTAATACCATTAAATCTAAGGAGCTTGAAAAGGACGAAATAGTTCGGGCAGCATTCCCAAATGTTCCTAAGGAGGATGTAATTTCAGAGCTGGAAAATTTGAATGAACTAGGCTTTCATGTTTCCTTATTGAGAAAAGATTTTTTAAAGGAACTAGTACAAAACTTTGAAAAGGAAGGTTTCAGAGCTATTGATCTCAATTTGGGTTTAGGTACCCTTCAGAGTTTATTCAAGAAAAAATACAAAGAACAAGACTTTGAAATTGCGAATTACCGTGTAGAAGTAAGCACTTTTAAGGTAAAAATATTAGACCAAAAAAACACAGAAGAAATTGATGTTTTTGGATATTTTAATACTCACAAACTTCAGAAATCATTTAAAATTGGATCTAATTTAAAATTTTCAGAAATTATGGAAAAACTAGAAGAAAAGGGATTTAAAGTATCAAAACCGCATAATAATAGACTCGGAATTAAGAGTAATTGTTCATATGAAGATATTGTTGAGATATTAAAAGAGAACTAAAGTAGCTTATCTTTGAGAAT
>CAKZNE010000194.1 GCA_937129395.1 uncultured Cryomorphaceae bacterium
AGATCAGGCAGTGAAAATTTTATTACCCGATAATATCCAGCAAAGCATTGCTACCTTCCAAACCAAATCTTTCACAGTTTTAGGTGTAAATCTTACTGGTCAACAATTATACAATGGTTACTCCAATACCTTATTAGGAATTAACATTCCTGGTCTGCAAAGCAAAGAAAATGAATTGGTAGAAGGAATAAATGAAGCAGCGGAGCAAGCTGCGGCAACCGCAACCCCCATTTTTAGGGATGCAATTACGGGGATTAGTATTAGCGATGCTACAAACATTTTATTTGGTGGAGACAATACAGCTGCCACTACTTATTTAGAAGACCAAACCTCCAATACGCTGTTTACGAATTACGAACCAAAAATCGATGCGGCTCTAACCAGTGTGAAAATTGGAAATACCAGTGTTGTAGACAGCTATGAAGATTTTGTAAATAGCTATAATGACATGTTGAACACAGATATTGGAATTTTTGGATCCATTGGGAGCTTATCAAATATGCAAACAGTGTCCCAAACCGACCTCTCAGCTTATGCCACTCAAAAAGGACTGGATGGTTTATTCCTAAAAATTGGTGATGAAGAAAAGGATATTCGTGAAAACCCCTTGGCAAGAGTAAACTCTATATTGGAAACAGTTTTCGGAGAATTAGACTAGGTTTAAATTTTTAAAAGGAAATAAACCAAAAAAAGGGATTCATAAAAAAAATGAATCCCTTTTTTGGTTCTAGGCTACTACACCTTGGCAGCTAGATCCTGCTCCAGCGGTACATCCATAACAATGTTGATGAACAAAAATTGCTCTATTGTTTAATTTTTCAATATCAAAATCCTTAATATGCTGAGAGCTTTTTGAAGCTACTTTCATATCCAGCATTTGGTTGAAATCGCAGTCGTACATATACCCATCATAATCTACAGAGACTGTATTTCTACACATAACACCTTTGGCTGCAGCAGGATTAAAAGCTGTTACAAGAGTATCCATATAATCCTCATAGTTATCACTGGCAACCAAATAGTCTAAAAACCTGGAAATAGGAATATTCGTAATAGCAAAAAGCTGGTGGAACTTTATGCCGAAATCTTTATCCAATTCTCTTTTAAAATCAGCTTCAAGCATCGATTGATCTGCGGGTAAATAGGCTCCATTTGGATTGTAAACTAAATCCATTTTTAGTTCTGAACCTTCAATTCCATAGCCCACCTCATTCAGCATTTTTAAAGCTTCAATGGATTTATTAAAAACCCCGTCCCCTCTTTGTTTGTCGGTT
Source organism: uncultured Cryomorphaceae bacterium (assembly GCA_937129395.1). Taxonomy (GTDB): domain Bacteria; phylum Bacteroidota; class Bacteroidia; order Flavobacteriales; family Schleiferiaceae; genus CAKZNE01. Next base: position 1,275 of record CAKZNE010000194.1, read on the forward strand.
TTATCCTTATTGTAAAAAGGCAAGGAGGAAATCACATGTACATTATTGTCTTTAAAAAACTGAGGTAAATCGAAATACTTTTTATTAGCACGGATAATGGTGAGATTAGACCTTACGATTATCTCTTTCACTCCGGTTTTTCGAGCCTCCGTTACAAACCAACGAAACTCAGGATTCATTTCTGGAGCACCACCAGTTAAATCCAAAGTTTGAATTTGGGTATTCCTTAAAATAGAAAGAAGGATTTCCATATACTCCTTGGTCATGATTTCCTTTCTATCTGGTCCCGCATCCACATGGCAATGTTGGCAAACTTGGTTACACATATAACCCAAATTCACCTGGAGAATTTCTATACCAGTAGGTTTGAGAGGATATTCACCAATCTGCTCCATTTTATCTTTAAAGGTGGGAAGCTCGCCATTGGCAAAATCTCCACCTGATAAAACTTTTAGTTGTTCTTCAATTTGGGCAAGTTTATGGTCTCTTGCTTTTAAGGATTTAATCATATATTTTTTTCTTACATCGAAAGCTTTTTCACTTTGTTCATCATTTGTACCCCGTGAACTAAAGTCGCTCCACCTTTAATAGCACCTGCAACATGTACGGCTTCCATCATTTGAGCTTCGCTAACCCCCATTTTTAAAGTATCAGAAGTGTAGGCATCAATACAGTACGGACATTGAACAGCGTGAGAAACAGCCAAAGCAATTAGTGCTTTTTCCTTTTTGGATAAGGCTCCATCTTCAAAAACTTTTCCATACCAATTGAAAAAATCTTTCGCCAATTCAGGTTCATATTCTGCTATGTTACCAAATTTCTTTAAGTCTTTAGGATTATAATAACTATCACTCATATCAAATTGTTCTATATTTTTAAAAAATCGAATTCATTACAAATCTATAGAAGCAATAGCGAACCAAGTTTTATTTGCGAAATAAAAAATAATTAATTCCAAAATTAGTAGCTCAGGCGACATTCATTTTAATCACAAATAAGCTTAAATTTGTGGTCTTTAGCAATTAATATGAAATACAATATTGCCGTGGTGATGGGCGGTTTCTCCTCCGAATTTGAAGTCTCTTTGGAATCTGGAAGGATGGTTATGGAAAATTTAAGTCAAGAAAAATTTAATATTTATAAAGTATTAATAACAAGAGAGGCTTGGTTGGTGGAAACTGATTCGGGATCCTTTCCTATTGATAAAAATGATTTTTCATTTACCGAAAATTCCCAGAAAACAAAATTCGATGCTGTTTTTAATGCCATCCATGGAGCTCCAGGAGAAGATGGTCCATTAGCAGGTTATTTTGATTTAATTGAAATGCCACATACTGGGTCGGGTCAGTTTGAAAGTGCTTTAACTTTTAATAAGGCCGAATGTAGTTTACTTTTAAAAAGTATCGGGGTAAATATTGCCGAGGCTTATTATTTGGCTAAACATGAGGAATATTCTGCCGGAGAAATTACTGACCACGTAGGTCTTCCATGTTTTGTAAAGCCAAATAGAAGTGGGTCTTCCATAGGAATTAGCAAAGTAAAAACCATTGATGAATTGCCTATAGCCATTGCAAAAGCTTTCGATATTGATAGTCAGATTATTATTGAATCAATGGTATTGGGAACGGAAGTAGCTTGTGGAGTTTCCAATTATTCAGGAAAAATAAAGTCACTTGCAATTACGGATGTTGTTCCAAATAATGAGTTTTTTGACTACGATTCTAAATACAGCGGAAAATCTGAGGAAATAACTCCGGCTCGTATTCCGGATGATACTTATCAGCAAATAATGGAAGAATCAGAATTCATTTTTGAGTCCTTAAATCTTAATGGAATTTCTAGGGTGGATTATATTGTAACCGAAAACGGCGTTCCTTTTATGATTGAGGTGAACACCATCCCAGGATTGAGTAGTGAAAGTTTTATCCCAAAACAAACCGCCTATGCTGGCATCCCCCTATCTGTGTTTTTTGGTAGTGTAGTAGAAAATGCTTTGAAAAACAAAACAAAATGAAAATAGCCGTATTCCCAGGAAGTTTCGACCCAATTACCCTTGGTCATGTTGATTTAATAAAAAGGGCTTTACCTCTTTTTGATAAAATTATTGTGGCTATCGGGACCAATGCGACAAAAAAATATATGTTTTCATTGGAGCAAAGAAGCAATTGGATAAAGGAATCTCTTGAGAATTCGGAAAAAATTGAGGTGGAAAGTTTCCAAGGGCTAACCGTTGATTTTTGTAAAAAGAAAGAGGCAAAACATATAATAAGGGGAATCCGAAATTCGATGGATTTGGAATTTGAAAAAGCAATTGCACAAGCCAACTTTAAAATGAACAGTGAAATTGAAACCATTTTTTTGCTAACGGCTCCAGAACATTCCTTTATTAGTTCAAGCATTGTAAGGGATGTAATGCGAAACAATGGAGATTACCGGCAATTTGTGCCAAATTGCGTTGAGGTTTAAGCTTTTAAATAATATAGCATTAATTCAGCAATACTTGCGTAAGTATTAGGGATATAATTTTCTAATTCTTGCTTTTCCACCCATTTTGCCTCAAGAATATCCTCCTCCAATTGAGGAATCAATTTTCCTTTAAAAGAGGTTTCCATTTCGTACCAATAAGTAAATTTCAATATGCGAACTCCCTTTAGGGAATAAACATGTAAAGTGTTGGGTAAATCCCTTAGAATCTTTAAATCTTCAATTCCACATTCCTCCTCCACCTCTCTGATTGCTGCTTCATTTTTCTCTTCACCTTCTTCAATTTTTCCTTTTGGCAAATCCCATAGTCCAAGTCTGTAAATCAACAATAATTGCTCTTTTTCATTTTTCACTATCCCTCCTGCAGCCTCAATAATTTTAAAGCAATTTTTAAATTCTGTCCAAAGAAATTCCAGATTTTGGTGGTAAACACAAACATGCCTTTCCTGTTTTGCATTTTCCAATTCACTTAATAGCTTGACAAAACTAAAATTGGCTTTAAATTCCAGACAATCAGAGCTCGAGGATTTTGGAGAATTATTAAAACTAATAGAGGAATCGTTGATGAAAACTTTATACATTTGGCCTATGATTTTTGACAAAGAAATAGCTCGTGCAACAGCCGAACAGCTTCTGCAAATAAAAGCAATAAAACTTCAACCAGAGCAACCTTTTACATGGGCAAGCGGATGGAAATCTCCTATTTATTGTGATAACAGAATTACACTTAGCTATCCAAAAGTAAGAACCTTTTTAAGGCAACAATTGGTGGCTGCCATCCTCAAAGAATATGGAAAACCAGACGCAATAGCAGGTGTTGCAACTGGTGCAATTGCAATTGGGGTTCTTGTAGCTCAAGAATTGGGTTTGCCTTTTATTTATATTCGCCCTGAGCCTAAAAAACATGGACGACAAAATAAAATTGAAGGCCATTTAGAACCTGGTCAAAATGTGGTTATTGTTGAAGATTTAATTAGCACAGGAGGAAGCAGCTTAAAGGCTTTCGACGCCTTAAAAGAAGTAAATGCCAATGTTTTAGGAATGGTCGCCTTATTCACATACTGCTTTCCAGTTTCTCTAGAAAACTTTGAGAAAGCTAAATGTAAATTGGTTACTTTGAGTGATTATGAGCATCTTCTAGATCAGGTGAATTCCACAGGATATTTGAAGGAAGAATCATTAAACACATTGAAAAGTTGGAGGAAAGATCCTTCCGTTTGGCAGCCAGCCTAAAATTAATTCACAAAATTATCCAATGACCGAAATAAATTCCAAAACCGTAGAAGTAGGAAAATCAGCCAATGAGCTTTACAATCAGTTAATTGATTTTCAGAACTTTGGCCCAATGATGCCTGATTCTGTTCAAAAATTTGAAGCGGATGAGACATCTTTTCTTTTTCAAATGAAAGGTATTCCTGAAGTGAGATTAGTATTGGACTCTAAAGAGGAGCCCAATTTTATACAATTCAAATCTGCAAGTTCTAAATTGGATTTTACCCTTGCATGTAAAATTGAAGCCATTGATGATAGCTCATGTAAAGGAAATTTTGAATTCAAGGCGAATTTCAATATGATGTTGAAAATGATGGTAGAAAGACCCTTAACCAACTTTATTGAAAACTTAGCGGACAAACTCAAAGAGATTTAAGGGAATAAAAATTTTATCTCCTTAAAATCAAACTTTCTTTTCTCTCCATTAATTTCTGTGATTAAAGTCCCGGTGGGCTCCACTCCTTTTATTATTGTAGAAACAATTTCACCGCTAATTTCTGTAGTTACAGCTTGGGAATATCCATAAAGCGCGGAATAATAATCAGAAAACAGGCCTTGAGTCCCTTGCTTTAATCTTAGGTATTTAGACTCCATTTTTTTGGCAATTAGATGGAGTAAAAAGCTCCTATCCACTTTATTTCCTAGAACATTAAAAAGAGATGATCTTCCTTTATCATTTCCAAATTCTTTTTGGTTTACATTAATTCCTATTCCAATAATTGAATTCTCAATTCTATTTTTTGAAATGGAGTTTTCAATTAGGATTCCCGCAACTTTTTTCCTATCGTAAAGAAGATCATTGGGCCATTTAATTTGAAACCCCGGGCTCAATTCATTGAGGGCATCAAAAATTGCAAGACAAACTGACATATTTAGATAAAACTGACGATCTGGCGAAAGGAAATTTGGCTTTAAAAGCACGCTAAACAATAGGTTCTCCCCTTTTGGAGAATCCCATTTGTTGCCAATTTGGCCACGGCCTAGTGTTTGATATTCAGCCGTGATGGTAAGGCCCTCGGCTTGAACTTTTTCACTGCAAAGTTGTTTTAAATAAGCATTTGTAGAGTCAAGGGTTTCAAAGGAAATTTTTTCCTGACCGATAAAAAGGGTTTCCATGCGCTAAAAGGTAGACGAAATAAATAAATCCCGTGATTTAATTTTTAGTTTTGCTGCCCAAAATTAATGTCAATTTATGGACTTAGAAAAGAATCAAGTTAAGTTTTCACCATTAGTAGATCAAATCGTATTAGGAATGATGGAGGTGAAGGCCGAAAACATCACTGTTTTTGACTTAACTGATATTGAAAACTCAGTATGTGGTCATTTTGTGATTTGCGATGGGAATTCGAATACCCAAGTAAAAGCAATCAGCAATTCAGTTGAAAAAATGGTTCAGGAAAACTTATCCGACAAGCCTTGGCATGTTGAAGGAAGGGACCATTCTGAATGGGTTTTAATGGATTATGTTAATACTGTTGCGCATGTATTTCAAAAACAAACTAGAGAATTTTACGACCTTGATAGCTTGTGGGGAGATGCCAAAATCACTGTGATTTAATTGTTTAGTTTTAGACTTTGACTATTTAATGGAAAAAAAAGATAAAAATCAACTCGATAAATTGAAAGAACAATTTTCAAAAGGGAATCCTGGTAACAACAAAAAAGCAGGCCCGCCAAATCGAAAGTTCAACTTCTACTGGATTTACGCTATTCTACTCCTTGTTTTTATTCTGGCTCAGGTTCTTTCCAGTATGTCCACTGGAGCCAAGGAAACCAATTTCAGAGAGTTTTCTCAAATGGTTTTGGATGGAGATGTAAATTCTATAACAGTGGTGAACCAAGAAGTAATTCGTATTACTTTAAAGGAAGAATCCATCAATGAAAAAGAAAAATACAAGGCACTTCGTGAAACTGGCCTAACGGGTCAAAAAAATATCGGACCGCATTATACCTTTAAAAGGCCAAATGAGGCTTTCCGTGAAGACCTTCAAGCCTTTTATGAAAACAACGGCATTAGTTTCAATGATGAAATTGCGATTGAATATAAAGATGAACCAGATTACTGGAGTGGTATCCTTACTTGGATTTTCCCATTTTTATTAATGATTGCCATTTGGATTTTTATTATGAGAAGAATGAGTGCCGGAGGCGGAGGCGGTGGTTCTCAACTATTTAATATTGGAAAGTCAAAGGCGCAATTATTTGATAATAATACCAATGTAAAAATCACATTTAAAGATGTTGCCGGATTGGAAGGAGCAAAAGAGGAAGTTGAGGAAATCGTTTCCTTCCTGAAAGACCCAGACAAATACACGTCATTAGGTGGTAAAATCCCGAAAGGTGCTTTATTAGTAGGCCCTCCAGGAACGGGTAAAACCCTTTTGGCAAAAGCAGTTGCTGGTGAAGCAAAAGTTCCATTTTATTCCCTTTCAGGTTCAGATTTTGTAGAAATGTTTGTAGGTGTAGGAGCTTCTAGAGTAAGAGATTTATTTAAGCAAGCGAAAGAGAAATCACCAGCAATTATTTTTATTGATGAAATAGATGCAATTGGACGTGCAAGGGGTAAAAACACTTTTGGAGGTGGAAACGATGAACGTGAAAACACATTGAATCAACTGCTTACAGAAATGGATGGTTTTGCGACCAATGAACATGTCATTGTTATTGCTGCTACTAACCGAGCGGATGTATTGGACAGAGCACTAATGAGAGCCGGTCGATTTGATCGTCAGATTTATGTGGATTTACCAGATTTGAATGAAAGAAAAGAGATTTTCACTGTACATGTGAAACCTCTAAAAATGTCTGATGCAGTAAATACTGAATTTTTAGCCAGACAAACACCCGGATTCTCAGGAGCTGATATTGCCAACGTTTGTAACGAAGCGGCCTTAATCGCAGCAAGAAAAGAGAAAAAATCCATTGAGCAACAAGATTTTCTGGATGCTGTAGACCGTATTATTGGTGGTTTAGAAAAGAAAAACAAAATTATTACCAATGGAGAAAAAGAGGTAATTGCTTACCATGAAGCAGGACATGCAACGGTTAGCTGGATGTTGGAACACGCTGCACCATTGGTAAAAGTGACCATTGTACCCAGGGGAAGATCTTTAGGTGCCGCTTGGTATTTACCAGAAGAAAGGTCCATTACAAACACAGACCAATTGGTAGATGAAATGTGTGCTGCCCTAGGGGGTAGAGCAGCCGAATCTATTATTTTCGGAAAAATTTCCACAGGTGCCTTGAGTGATTTAGAGAAGGTAACTAAGCAAGCGAGAGCGATGGTAACCATCTACGGCCTCAATGATAAGATTGGAAACATCACCTATTACGATAGCCAGAACAACAACGACTATGGATTTAGTAAGCCTTATAGCGAAAAGACGGCACAGCTTATTGATGAGGAAATCAGTAAAATAATAGAGGCTCAATATATTAGGGCTCAAGAATTATTAACAACGCACAAGGAAAAACTATCTACACTGGCCAAACTTCTCTTGGAGAAAGAAGTTATTTTTAAAGAAAATTTAGAGGAAATATTTGGCAAGCGTCCATGGCAGACTCAAGAAGATGTAATTGAAATTGAGAAGGCTGAAAAAGAGGCGGATGATAAAGCTAAATTGGAAAAGACTGAAGATTAATTCTGACTTTCTAATTCTCTCCTCTGAATAAAACAATTTAAGATGGAGGAATCCAAAAAGAAAAAAGGCTTGTTTGGCAAAGTGCTTTCTGTATTAAGTGGAAAACCACCTACCTCCCTTGACTCTAGTGGACAGTTTGCTCCTGGCGAAAAGGAACCTGTTGATTTGGTTTTTGTAAAGAAATTTACTGCATCCGGCGGAAAATTTCTTTATTGCGAAAAGGAGGAAGAAGCCTATGATTTTTTAAGAAGTATTCAATCCGAAGCTTCTGTAGAAACCATTAGTTGTCTTGACTCTAACCTACAGTCCATCCTTAGAAATGCTGGAATCGACTATAAAAATGAAAGTAGTGGAAAGGAAGATGCATATTGCTGTTCTTGTGAGTATTTAATTTCTTTTAATGGGGGCCTGATGATTTCCGAAAATCAAACCCATGGAAAAAAGCTGAAAGAACTTCCAGAAATATTTATTGTAATTGCGCAAACAAGCCAAATTGTAGAAAATTTAAGGGAGGGACTAACAGGCATCAGATCGAAACACAAAAAAAATATTCCATCCAACATTACCACTATAAAAGGCCCAAAAAAGAAAGAAGACACTGAAGATGTAGCCTCGGATAATTCCTGTATTAAGAATATTTATCTTTTGTTGATAGAAGATCAAGTATAATGCAAAATCTCCTTGTAAGATCGCTGAGTGGATCCGTATATGTTGCCCTTATATTAGGGGGATGCTTTGGACATTTATATGGTCCGAGTATTTTAATGCTCATTATTGGGGGAATAGCAATTTTCGAATGGCAATCCATTCGTCCCAATAATTTTCAATCGGGTAATTATATTTTTTCAATTTTAATATTTCTTCTTTCTGCCGCCCTTTTTAATCCGCTACTACAAATTGATTCAAAAATTTCCTTGATTCTTAAATCAGCATTAGGGCTAGTTGCTAGCATTTTTATTCTTACTCAAAGTTTCAGCAGAAAAAACGAGACCATCTCAATTCTAAGTCACAACGGATTTGGTTTTATTTACCTTTTCCCGGCTTTATTTATTCTCCCAATTTTCTCCAATGTTTTGGAAGGAAATCATCCCTGGCTTTTGGCATCTGTTTTTATTTTGATTTGGACTTCAGATACCTTCGCTTACCTCAGCGGTAGATTCCTTGGTAAAAACAAACTTTTTGAAAGAATTTCACCAAAAAAAACATGGGAAGGGTTTTTAGGCGGCCTTCTGTTTACGGTTGCAGCTGCGATTATCCTTGCCTATTATTTAGATTTCCTATCTACTGGGGCTTGGATTGGATTAGGTATTCTCGTTGCAATTTGTGGAACGCTTGGTGATTTATTTGAATCGGCCATAAAAAGGAATTTCAAGGTTAAGGATAGCGGAAGTTTTATTCCCGGTCATGGCGGTATCCTTGATCGCATCGACAGTCTGCTTTTGGTTCTGCCCCTTGCTTATTTATATTTATCCATCATTTACGCCTTTGGTTTATGATCCGGATTCATAGAGAAGGAAAAAAGGTACTCTCGCTAATTTTTGTTGGATTGGTATTAATCAATCTGGCAATCATTTTTTTTAAGGCTGAAGAGCAGGTTCAAAACTCTGTTTTGGTAATTTCTATATTTATTTATTCTTTATTTCTTTTGTTTTATCGCAATCCAAAAAGATTTTTAGCGGTTGATAATCAAAAAATAATCGCACCTGTAGATGGTAAAATTGTTGGAATTAAAGAAATTGAAGAGCAAAGCTATTTTAAAGATAAAAGGTTACAGGTTAGTATTTACAGTTCTCCTTTTAGGGTTCACGTTAGTAAGTTTCCAATTTCTGGTTTGGTGAAATACCTTAGAAAACGGCCGGGGGCATTTCTTTTTGCATGGCACGAAAAGGCAAGTTCCTTAAACGAACAAACACTTATAGTTATAGAAAACGAGGATGGCAAAGAAATTATGTATCGTCAAATTGCTGGTGCATTGGGAAGGAAATATGGCATCTACGCAAAGGAAGGAATAACAGTTTCGCAAGGAGCAGAAGCTGGATTTAATGGTTTTGCATCTCGTTTGGATTTAATCTTACCTTTAGATTCTAGCCTGTTAGTAAAAATTGGAGATAAAACTTTAGGGGGACAGCAAATAATAGCAGAACTAAAGTAAATTTGGTTAATTAGCGAACTGGAAGGCTATTAATGGAGGAAAAAGATTTAGAAAAAGAATTCTGGAAGCATTTTGAGATTGGTAGAACAATGCCACCTCAAACGGCAGATCATATGCTTATAGCCTATGCCTATTTTAAACAGGCCACTGATGGTGACAATGACAATGAAAGACCCAAGGAATCTTCAAATGTTATTGAAACCTTTAAATATGATTCGTGGAAAAGGCTTGTTGGTATGCCAAAGTCTGAAGCACAAAAAAAATACATTAGTACCATAAAAGAATTAATTGCCCTTACAAAAAAGGAAAATAGGCTTCCTAAAAACTTTAAGGATACTAAATAATTTCTTGAGCCCAACTAAGGGCTAGTTTCAGCTGCTCTTCCTGACCAATATCGGAATTATCTAAAACCCTGGCATCAGAAGCCATTTTTAAAGGACTATCCTCTCGGCTGGAATCTTGGGCATCACGTTTCGAAATATTTTCGGCTACTTCTTCTTTACTAACCTCTTTTCCTGAAGCTTTTAGTTCATTATACCTCCTTTCAACTCTCACCTCTTCACTTGCAGTCATAAAAATTTTCAAATCGGCATTTGGAAAAACTACGGTACCAATATCCCGACCGTCCATGACCAATCCTTTTGAACTCCCCATTGACTGTTGTTCACTGACAAGCTTTTTTCGTATTGCCGAAATTTTAGCAATTTCACTGAATTTTCCAGAAACTTCCACCCCAAGGATTTCATTTTCCACAATTTAACTATAGCCAAATAAGAAATATTATCATTAGTTCTTCTAAGAAAGTGGCCTCTCTTAAAGGTAAAATTCTTGGTGGTGGTAAGTTAGACGCTAATGCTGCTTTAATTACAGCAAACAAAGTTTACTCAAAGCTCTTTAAAGGTAAAAGATCTATTGCAAAGAGATAATCCTCTACTCTTTTTGAGTATAATTTCATACAATTTGAATATATGAAAATTAAATCTATTTTGCTGTTAATC
>CAKZNE010000195.1 GCA_937129395.1 uncultured Cryomorphaceae bacterium
ATTTCACTTCTGCCTGCCCGGGTTTACTGGTGGTAACATTCACACAATAGCCCGAGGTAATACATCCGGTAATAATTTTTTCCTGACTGGACGAAACATTAAACCCGGGACTAACAACTGCAAAAGGATAAACAGCGGCATCGGGTTGATTTAGGAATATCTTATGTTCGGGCAGGTATGGAACATTTCCTTGGGTATAATTGGGTACAGAGGTACTTTTTCTATCCTCTAAAAAATCTCCTGTGTTTTTGATACCCGTGGAATTAGAAATAATTCCGAAACCAAAAGGATCAATACCATTATAGTTCACTTCAAAACGAATACTGTCGGCTCTTAATACATACAACTTAGCGTTAAAAAAGTTAAACTGACTACCCGTAGAAAGTGCCCATTGTTTGGCCCAAACACGCCCTTCCTTAATGATGTTTGTGGTTGTATCCGCAACCGTAATATCAAAGTAATCGTAAGAATATCCGCCATTCGTAGGGGGGGGAGGTGCTTTAATGGTTGGAGAACCTTGATTGATTTCAATATAATAATCCCCATTTACATCTGGGTCTACCACAACCGCCACATAACCACTAGCGTTAAATTTCTTAGGCCCAGCGGCCGCCTCGGCATAGGAATCAATATAACCTTTACCTCCTGAAGTACCGGTAGGGATAAAATGCGGGCCGGAAATTATTGTTCCATCCGGACGTTTTACTCTAAAGTAAGCAGGGTTATTCTTGGCCTTAAAGCCTAAATAAATTTTCTCTTTAACATGATCTGCAACATGAACATTTAACCTGTTATCTACTGGAGAGTTGTAAGTGGCAAATTCACCACCCCAATCCCAGGGGTTTAAATATCCAAAATCAGAGGATGTTGGTCTTAAATCTTTTGTTCCTTCTCCAAAACTTGAAAAAGAAAACAGAAAAATAAATGCAGGTACTAGTAGTAATATTTTTTTCACAGCAAGGGTTTCTAACTATTGTTCGAGAACAGGTTCAATTCTGGTACCATTATAAACTAAAAGGCTAAAATACTGAAAAACAATCACCTAAATGAAAAATAAAAATTCCCGAATGTCCCAAAACGGGAAAACAAACCATTTCGGGGATAATAAATTTCTTTGGAATCGAGTCTTCCACCAATAAAACCTAGCTTCTTATAGTAATTCACAAATATAATCTTTGCAAAACTTTATCTATAACCCATTCGATGATTTACTTTTGTGATCGCCATGTGGCAAATTTGCCATGAAAAAACTCTAAATGAAGAAAATTCCAAAAGACTTTTACAATCCCAATGAACAGGAATGGATTTGCAGATGCAAAATTTGCAATTCCAACTTACTGGAAGGCAATACTCCGTTTGCATTGGAAAAAGCCATAAAAGTTTTTCCTGAAATTAAAGCAAAGGAGGTTATTTTCGAAATTGCTATTTGCGACAATTGCGCCAGTGAAAGCAGAAAATCTCTTTCAAAACAATCTCTAACGGATATTGAAACTTTTATGACTGGTGATCAGGTAAGAGAGAATATGATGAAATGTGTAGAGGAATCCTATGAAAATGGAGGTGATACTTTTGGATACTGTATAATTACTGGAGTTCCCAAGGAATTCATAAATGAGTTCCAAATTATTGCACAATGCCAAAGTGGGTTTCTTTTGCCTGGAACAGAAGCTTTCATGATTAGCAGTCAAGGAATTGAAATAATTCAAGATCTTCTGTCGCCCGAAACAAAAGAAGAATTGGACCGTTTTAAAAACGAACATTTTGGAATACCTCCAGAATTTGAAAATATATTAAACCCCGGCGATTTAGTTTTTTTATAATGAGAGATGAAATTTGTTTCCAGATATGCAGACAAAAAAAAAGTCCCACCGAAGTGGGACTTAATTTGATCCCGAAGGATCAGTCATGAAACATTTGAAAACTCTACTCTGGTGTAAATATAAAGGATAATTTCCAAACTTTCAAAACATTTTAATCTTCTTAAAATTAACGCTTTAGAAAAAAAAGTGCCGAAATAGTTATAATTTTAAATCGAAAAACAACCTAAAAAATGAAAATTCTAAGTACAATTCTTCTTTTTAGCCTTTCCTTAAGTCCGAAAATGGGATTTTCCCAAACGGAGGAATTAAAACAAAAATTAACCGCTTTTGCAAGTGACCATGAAGCGGATTACGAAAAAAAATATCTCAACATTGCTGATAGAGAACTTGGATCAATTGACGATTCTGACTATGAATGGAAAGATAAATTCATGCTTAAGAGCAATGAAAAAAAGGAAAGTGACCTTGGCAGAAAGTCCTACCATAAATTTTACTTTTCCTTTTACGCCTACGAAACCTTTGAAGACAGACAATACGCCTTAAAAGACTGGATGTCGGATTTTATTGAAGGTCAATCCATTAGAGCAGGAAGAACAGTTAAAAAGTATGAATACGCCACTCCTACTATTATTCTAATTAACAAAACAGAAATAATGATTTGCAATTACAATTGCAGTATATATAGTGAGGAGAATTTCAAATATTGGAGGAAAACCTTGCTTAAATATTTTCAAACTGATGATACCATGGTAATTGAAATTGGATGCGAAGGGCCTTTGGAATGGACCAAAAATGCTCCAGACCCTAAGAATAGGAAGGTGATGCCTTAGAAATTTTCTATTTAATATTGGATGAATTTGGAAATAGAATTAAATCCTTTTAAAGAACCCATAAAAAAAGGAAGCTAAAAATCAGCTTCCTTTTTTTTTGTGAGCCTATGAGGGCTGTTTAATTCAAAATAATTTTCCGACAGAATCCTTCCCCGCCAGAATTTACTTTAACAATATAAATTCCCTTAGGCAAATCTGCCAAATTCATTTTCGCTTCCATACTATTTGGAAAAGTTGAATACAGCATCTTTCCTGCAAGATTATAAATTTCAAGCCTTTCTACATTAACATTTGACTGCATGTAAACCAGACCAGAACTTGGATTTGGGAATAAGGATAGACCAGCACTAAATTTAGCAAATTCGTCTATTCCCACCGGTGTTTTAGGGAAATGAAGTTTATAAATACTATCACCAGTTACGGCATATAAAGTATCGTTTGCAAACTCTCGTGGGTAAATATCGTGTGCCACAAATTGGTTTGTAGGTTCCAAATTGTAATTGATATTTTGCCATGTAGCACCTAGATCGCTAGTCATATACATATCCTTTCTAGTACCAGCAATAATTCTATCATTGCATTCCAAAATATCGAAAGCTGAACCGTCCGTGTTTCCACTAATAAAAACGGTATCCTGAATCCAGGTTCCGTTTCTATTATCCGAATGCCAAATTTCGCTACCTGCAAGCCATGTTGAAATACTGACTACAGCAAAAACACTCCCACCGGCCACTTTTACATCCATAACCTTCCCTGGTAAATTCCCGTGTATATTGGTAAACGTTGTTCCGTTATCCGTTGAAAAAGTTATTTCACCATTGGAATCCGAATGGAACATTTCTCCATTTTTATGGTAAAAAGCAGAAGATCCTAATTGAAGAACCGTCCACGTTGCTCCCATATCGGAAGTCTTTCTGAGGTCGCTGGTTGTAGACAAATATACATCGTTCCCCACAATTTCCATATCCATATAGGCATACGGATTATTTCCACCTCCTTCTAAAATAGTATCCCAAGTATCACCCATATCAGTTGTCATTAATAAATCTGGGTAGGTGCTAAAAACCGTATCTCCATAAGATTTTAGTTGTGGCTTATAGGCTGTTTTATTGCTTCCATCCAAATATTTTTGAGTTCCCCCTAAATAAACCCAAGTACCGTTAACATCGTCATACCTATATTTCATGCCATGCTGACCAATTTGCATTTCCTCTCCGTTTACCCAAACAATATCTGTGGTTGGCCTTCCCAAAGTATGTCCTTTTAAAGCAGATTCGAACTTTAAAGTGGATGCAGCAGATCTCATGGTGCCAAAAATCCCTCCTACTATATAGGTATTGTTTATTCTTTTTAACATAGGCGGCTGAGTGGATGCACCTGTAATTCTAAAACCTTCAAAGGACTGTAAATTGGAAAAACTTGCCCCTTTATCTATAGATACTACTATTCTACCATTATCCATCCCCAAAATTGTATCTCCAGAAACCGTCATCTCTTTGGCTTGGGCCGAACCTAAATCCCCCAATAATACCCATTGGTTATTTACTTCATCTAATTCGTAAATCCCTCCGTTATATACTAGGCAATACACCTTATTATTATCTACAACAATTTCCAAAAATGAGTTTACACCATAACTGATATTTTGCCAAGTAAGCCCTTGATCGCTAGATTTCCAAACCTGACTGTAGGGGCTACTAATGGCTAGTAAATCATTATTATGTTGTACCATTTCCTTAATTCCACATTCTTGATAAAAACTTGAACTGCCGAAATAGTGATTAACATAGGATACATTGCTTAGGTCGCTATTGCAAATCATTAAGGTATCTTCTCTTGAAACAAATAATTTCCCAAAAAACGAATGAAAGGATTGAATTCCGCCTGACCATTGATTAAGCATTGTTGCGCTCCCGAGAGTATCCCATGAAATTCCATTATTGGTAGAAAAATTCATCAAGGCTCTTCCTGTCCCAGTATTCCCTTCAATATTAAATAATGTGTCTTGTTTTTTGGTAAAATATTCAGAATTTATAGGTGTTCCATCTGGATTATACATTGGCGCCCAGGATTGCCCGTCGTCCAAAGAATGGAATGCTGTGCTTAGGGCAGCCCCAGTATTATTTGTATTTTCATAGGATTTAAAAATCACTACCTCTTGATCTAAAGAAACATAGGATTGATAAACATCTTGTGCTCGGTGGCTTGATTCGCTATACCATTTTTGGGCGGACAAAGAGCCAAATCCCATTATGGCAGCAACTATTAGGGTAATTTTTTTCATGCTTTTTATGTTTTGAAGAATTTATTGCCACAAAGAGAGAAAAAAATTAAGGGAAGGGCAATACGGCAAATCACGTAGATTTTAGGTCCCTTTTAGATTAAAAACAGATAGCACAAGGATTTCTAACAATTATAATTTGTTCAACTTTGTCATGGACTTAAATGGTTAATAAAAAATCGCCAAAGCAAGAAATAATCTCGCTTTGACGATTAAAGGTATTGATAATTATTGTTGGATTAATAGATATTAGAAGGAACTCCCGACTTCAGTAAAAATGGAAATAAGCTTATCCTATTGAAACACAGAAATAAACCCCCTACTCCAAAACCAATTTTTCACTCCCAAGCAAATTCCCATTTTTCAAAAGAATAACATTATAAACGCCAATGGGTAAATCGGTAGAAACCTCCAACCGCATACCTTCCAACCAATAAGCTTCCTCGCTAACTTTCCTACCCAGCATATCCCAAATTTCCAATTGATAATAACCTTGGCTTTGTTGATCTTGAAATTTAATTTGAAAAGCTCCGTGGCTAGGATTGGGGTAAATGGAAAATTCAATGCGCTTTATTTCTTGAAGATCTTCTCGGCCTAGATTACAGCCTGATGTATCGCAGCCGTGGTTGTCTGTTTCCAAAAGCCAGGAATATAATTTACTTGGAGCGGGATTGTTAAAATGATCTATATGGCTACCCACATGAATAAAGTTACTATCTGGCTTTTGTCGGAATGTAGCAATCCAACACCATTCCCAAGGGTCATCGTGCCAATAATAACCCTGCCACAAACTATCGAGCTGAGGGCTAAACTTTAACCCAATACCATAAGCACCCGCTGTTTTACCCGTTCCTGCAGCATAATAATTGCCATCAAAAGTCTGGAGGATTCCCAAACAAAATTGATTCCTGTTTTTATCTCCAATTAATTTTTGACTAATAATATTTCCCAAAGTATCCATAATCCCAATATTAAAACGGATAGCTGAAGAGCTAGGTTTGGTGTACCAATTTTGAATAAATTGATAGTTCCCATCATCACGGTTAGTGCAATACATTCCGGCAACCCCATAATTTCCCTTAAATTCCTTATACCAGAGTGAAGCACCAGTTTTCGCATCAAAACGTGCAGCAAAACCCATTTTTGGAAATGGCTCAACATAGGGACTACCAGAAACTAGGATACCCCCATAATTATCTAAAACAATATTCCCTCCTACTGGGCCAAAAGGAATAATACTCTGGGTATTTGCATCAACAATTGTACTCCAAATGAGATTAAAGTTGGTGTCAAATTTTGCCAACAACAAATCGTATTCATATTGGAGATTCAAGCCAACAAACCTCGCAGCAAAACCTGATATTAAAAATGTTGTATCGCTATCAAAATAGCTCGCTTCTACTCCAACTCCCTTATATCCATCAAGCGTAAAAACTTTTGTCCTTACTGTGTCTCTTAAATCAAGGTGAATTTTTGACAAAACAATGGTCGTAGTATCACTTGCAGAATTGTTTGGAAAATTATTATATGAATTATACAGTTGCCCCTTATGAATTTTCAAACACTCCACACAATTTTCAATCCCAGTGACGGTATCATTAAACGCAAGATTTAAAGTATCAATGTCCATATTATCTTGTGCTCTATTAAGTTCTTTTTTCATTTGAATTAAGTGCTCAAATGAGCAAACTTTTACTTTAGTAGTTCCAAGATCAATTCCTAGTTTTTTTGTAAGCAAAGACATATTGAAATACTATCACGGTATTGGAAAACGACAATAATATATATTAAAAAAAGTCATTGTTGTTATTTACGATTATTAGTTTGACAGAAAAAAGGTATAGATATATCATATACGCTATATTTAGTCGCAGTAAATATCATAATCAATATGACAATCGATAATATTCAAAAACAACAAAAGGAAATTGGGCTGTTTATCAAAGCCCTACGAAAGCAAAAAGGGTTAACGCAAACACAACTTGCAAAGCAATTAGAGACGACGCAGAGTGCTGTTGCCCGAATGGAGCGTGGAGGGTTAAACTTTTCAACGCAAGAATTATTAAAGATTGGTGACGCTCTTGATCATCAATTGATTAAGTTACACCGAGAAGAACGTGACGACTTTATTATTCATGGAGGAAAGAAACTTTCAGGAAGTATCTCATCAAACACCTCAAAGAATGGAGCTATGGGGTTGATGAGCGCAAGCCTGCTGAACAAAGGAACTACTACCCTTCACGGTATTCCTCGTATTCAGGAAGTATTCCGATTTATTGAAATTTTTGAAAGTATTGGTGTTGATGTTCAATGGGTTGAAAATAATACTATTTTAATTACTCCTCCAAAACGGTTTAATTTTGATAATATTAATAAAAAGTCAGATTATATTGAGGTTTCTAACGGGATGAAATTTATGAACTTTTCTTTGGAAGAAGGAATAAGTATTTTCCAATCAAATTCAAAAAAACAAAGTTTGGATTATACAAGTATGTTGTATTCTAAAGAAATAAAAATTGACGGAACGCAAACAAATCCTAAATGGACACTTAATTTAGGAGCCATCCTTAACGAAAAAATATATGTGGTAAATAACCACCGAACAAACGACAAAGATTATCTAATACAGGATAAAAATAATATAGT
>CAKZNE010000196.1 GCA_937129395.1 uncultured Cryomorphaceae bacterium
TCAATTTGTGCTTACTTTGAGTCAATTGGTGCCTTTGATCATTTGGTAATAACCGAAACAGAATACTTCAGTTTTGCTGATGAAGAGCTGATCTAGCATTAGTATATTTGCCAACTATGTTACTAGTGTTTGCAGAAAAAATTACTCCGCGACTGAGTTTTATCTCTAAGCTAATTTTTAAGGGGCTTCTTGGGGTGGAATTTGAATTTACAAGTGATAAAGAAAGTTATTTGGCCAGTGATTCTCCAAAACTTTGTTACGCCAAAAGCTCATTTGATTCTGGATTGTTTTTACAAGCCTCTCATTTGTTATTTGAATCATCAATTTCAGATCAGAATCCAAAAAAAACAGAATATGAAGGAGAGTTTGTTTTCTTTCAAACTGGGCCAAGATCAGATATTCCCTATGATCCATTGGCGGCTAGTTTTTACCTTATAAGCAGATATGAAGAGTATTTGCCATTTATTGCAGATGAGCATAACCGCTTCCCTGCGAAACAGAGCTTTGCATTTAAAAACGGGGTATTACAAAAGCCTTTGGTCAATATTTACGCCGGTCATATTGAGAGTTTATTAAAAGAAAAATATCCAAATCTAAAATTTACCAAACCATCCTATAAGTTTATTAATACCGTGGATATTGACAATGCCTTTGCCTTCAAAGGAAAAGGTTTGGTGCGCACCCTTGGAGGATTTGGGAAAGATCTTATTGGCTTTAATATCAGAGAAAGTATTTCCAGGTTGCGTTCGGTTTTTGGTTTAAACCAAGACCCTTTTAGCACCTTCGATTATCAGCAAAGCCTTCAAGATAAATACAACTATAAAACCATCTATTTCGCTCTGTTTGGAGCAATATCAAAATACGATAGAAGTTTAAGCTTGCAAAGTTTACGATTACATCGACATTTAAAAAGCATAAACGATTTCTGTGATATGGGAATTCATCCATCCTATAGATCCAATTCTGATTTTAAAATTGCCCAAGAAGAACATAAATCCCTAGAAGAGGTTTTAAACAGAACAGTAACAAAAAGCCGGCAACATTTTTTAAAAATGAGATTCCCCCAAACTTATAGAAACCTCTTAGACATGGATATTACAGATGAGTATTCTATGGGATATGCGGATGAAGTGGGGTTTAGAGCAGGAATTTGTTCTCCGTTCAGGTTTTATGATTTGGAATATGAAGTTGAAACACCTCTGGTTGTGCATCCATTTTCCTTTATGGATGGGACTTTTATCTATTACCAGAAAAAATCAAAAGAAGAAGCCTGGGAGGATATTTCAAGGATGATTGCCATTCATAAAAAATACAATGGACAATTTATTCCTATCTGGCATTATAGGGTTTTTAGTGAAAAGAATAAAGAATGGCAAGGCTGGAATTCAGTGTTTGAAAAAATGGTTTCTGCTGCCGTATGATAAAATATCTCAAGCATAACTATATAGACCGAAAAAAATACGATCAATGTATTTTGATGGATAACTCTAAATTAATCTATGGACTGTCGTGGTATTTAGATTTGATTTGCCCAAGCTGGGATGTGTTGGTTTTAAATGATTACGACGCAGTTTGGCCCCTTCCTGTAAATTCTAAATATGGTATCAAATACTTCTATCGCCCATTTGCAGCACAACAATTAGGAATTTTTTCGAAAACGAAAATAGACAATAAAACAAGGGATGAGTTTTTAATTCAAGTCCAAAAGAATTCTTCCTTCGCCGAGGTTTTTGCCAATGAAGGTCAAAGTTTTTCTGCCCCCAACGTGGAACAAACAAGCCATCTCAATTATGTTTTGAATATTAGTAAATCCTATCAAAAGATTTATGAAAAATATTCAAAAGGGATAAAGCGAAAATTGAAAAAGGCACAAACAGCAAAACTGCAATGGTTTGAAAATGATAGCCCAAAGGCACTAATTGATCTTTTTAAAGAAAATAAGGGCAAATCTTTGAATTTGGATAATGACTTTTACAGGAATATAGAAAAAGTAATGTTTGCGGCAATTCACAGAAAAATGGGAGCATTGTGGACAGTTTATGGCGAAGGAAACAGCCTGTGTTCGGGAATATTTGTGCTAAACTTTAGAGGAAGACACATCTTGTTGTTTTCTGGAACAAACGAAGAGGGCCAGAGTAAAGGAGGCTTATCATTTCTACTAAACGAATACATTATTGAGAAATCAGAAAAACAAGAATTCTTTGATTTTGAGGGAAGTAATGATCCAGGTTTGGCCCAATTTTATGGAGGTTTTGGGGCCGAAGAAAGGATGTACAAAAAGCTAAAATACAACGGTTTACCCAAATTTTTGAAATGGATAAAATAAAAAAATACAAGCATATCTTTTTTGATTTGGATCATACCCTTTGGGATTTTGATACCAATTCGAGACAAACCCTAAACGAACTTTTTGAAAAGCATTCCTTAAAAAGTAACTTAAAAACAGAAGCGGATAATTTTGTTGATACCTACCTCAGAATCAATGAAGAGAAATGGAAACTATATAGAAAGGGTTTAATCAATAAAGAAAGACTTAGAAAGGAAAGATTTTATGAAACCTTTTCGGAATATGGCCTTCGAGATGAATCCTTTAGTCATCAATTTGAAGTGGAGTATATTGACCTTTGTCCCCATAAAACGGCATTAATTCCACATAGCCTGGAAATTTTAAATTATTTGAAGGACTGGTATCATTTGCATATTATCACCAATGGATTTAGTGAAATACAGGATATTAAGCTGTCCAAAAGTGGCCTAAAACCCTATTTTGATAAAATAATAAGTTCGGATGAAGTTGGGGTGAATAAACCCGGCGCTGCAATATTTATTGAGTCCTTAAATTCTGCGGGTGCTTCAAGATCGGAGTCTATTATGATTGGAGATAATCTCGGGGCTGATATTATTGGAGCAAGAAATTGCGGAATTGATCAAATCTATTTCAATCCTGAATCTTTAGTTCATGAGGAAAAAATCAGCTTTGAAATAAGGCATCTAAAAGAATTGGAAATAATATTATAAGAGATTTATTTGCTTTTTTCGGGAGCAACTGGAGTCTTTTTATCGAAAAATCCCACAACCTTATATTTCAAAATTCTAAAGTCTGTTTGAACATTATTCTCATTGGGATACCCATGAATTTGCGCCTCAATAATTTCTCCCCCCTTCACACCTGGGTATTTTTCCTCAGCAACAAAGGCTTTTGTTCCAAAATAAAATTTAACTAAAACTTCATCTCCAACTTTTAGATTGAATTTATTGGAATCGACCTCCATTACTTGAATCACCGCTAAATCTTTGGTGCCTTGGAGCACTCCTATTACTTTCACCTTAGCATCAAAAGTTCGGACAGGAATTGCTATTTTTCTACCCTTAGGTTTTATAGGATCCACTTTTTGAGAAAATGCAGGAACCGAAAAAAGACCTATTAATAAAAGGCTAAAGAAAAATTTAATCATATTCGAAATTAAACAAAATTTAATTTGGCCTTTCATCAATTGGTTTAAACCTTTTTAACGCAATGTTGGTTATAATATACAGTTCCTTTTGTTGAGCGAGCGAATTTTTTAATTTTTGGTTCTAGAACGAAGTAGTTTGGACAAAAAGACCACAAATTGGAACAAAAAGAGGTTCAAATAATTAAGGAAAATTGAAGAAATTATAGTTATACCATTAATTCCAAGCCTTTTTGGATTAAAGCAAAGATTTTCAGATATTTACATTCTAATAAAAATGAAAGACTAAAAATATAATCAACGGACTATCTATGATTAATGTTCGTTTAACCTAAATAAAATTAAAATTCTTTTTAGATTCATTTAATTTGCAAATCTGAGTAAGAAAAGTACTACCATTCAAACTAATTGATGCTGAATTTAGAACAACGAAGGCTCGATGCCTTGAAACAATATGATGTTTTAGATTGTACGGCCGAGGAGCAATTTGATGAAATTGCAAAACTGGCTGCCATAGTTTGTGACAAACCAATGGCCTATATCAGCTTCATTGACCATGAGACTCAATATTTAAAAGGAAAGGTTGGTTTAGGAATAACCCACACTACTAGGGAAAGTTCCTTTTGTAGGTTTACTATTGAAGGGAGCGAAATTTTAGAGGTGCCAGATACTCATAAAGATGAAAGGTTCGTAAACAATATATTTGTTGTGGGCCAACCTTTTTTAAGATACTATGCCGGTTGCCCTATTAGCGATGGTGATGGGAATACTCTCGGTTCTATTTGTGTAATGGATGTAAAACCTAGTATTTTAACAGATTTACAGAAAAAGACATTAACAAGCCTCAGTAAACAGATTTCATTGGGGTTGGTTAACCGTAGATCCAATATCAAGATAAATCACGAAAAAGAACAGGCAATACATAATTCCAAGGTGAAATCAGATTTTCTAAGCACCATGAGCCATGAAATCCGAACTCCTTTAAATGGAATTATTAGCATTACCCACCTATTAAATTCCGAAAAAAATATTTCCAATCAGTACAAGGATTATTTTAAAAATCTTCGTTTTGCCTCTGAAGGTCTCTTAAGCCTGGTGAATGATATTTTGGACTTCAGTAAAATAGAAGCTGGTAAAATAGAATTGCAAAATGAGATTTTTGATCTGAAAACTTTTTTGGAGGATGTTAAAGAAACCTTCAAGTTTAAAGCGGAAGAAAATAGCTCAAGCCTAAATTTTGAATGGGATAAAAACCTAAGCCATCATTATGAAGGAGATAAGTTTCGAATTGCTCAAATCCTAAATAACCTTATTTCCAACGCCGTAAAATTTACCTCCCATGGACATATTACCCTTAGGGCCAGTAAAATTGGAGCGGTGGAAAAAACAAACTCCGTTAAAATACTTATAGAAGTTGAAGATTCTGGAATTGGAATTGCCCAGGATAAAATTGATTCCGTCTTCGACAGTTTTTCCCAAGCAACGAGTACCACAACTCAAGATTATGGTGGAACCGGTTTAGGATTGGCAATCACCAGGAGTTTAGTAGAACTATTTGGTAGCGAAATACGTGTGAAAAGCACCATTGGTAAAGGTTCTTGCTTTTATTTTGAATTGGAATTGCCTATTGCCCAAAGCCGCGACCAAAAACAAGCTAACTTAAATCTTAAAAAAGATATTCGAGGACTAAAAGTATTATTGGCCGAGGATAATGAGTTAAACACTTTTGTGGTTCAAAGATTTATGGATCTTTGGAATGTAGATTTGGATGTGGTAGTGAATGGAAAAGAGGCAATAGAAAAAGCAAAGTCAAAACTCTATGATGTAATTTTAATGGACATCGAAATGCCAATTATGGGTGGAAGCAGTGCTGCTAAAATTATCCAAGAAGGAAGCTCTATAAATTCAAAAACACCTATTTATGCCATGACGGCATACGCCATTAGCGACGTAAATGAGCTTCCGGAAACGGAATTCTTTTCAGGGTATCTCAGTAAACCTTTAAATCCAGGTCAATTACATGATACTCTTTCTGAGTACCTGAAAAATTCTTAAGGTCTGAAAATAAACACCTTATGATTCGGTGATTTTCGATTATTAACAAATCTTATTTGCAGTTTTTCTCAAGGCATACATTGCTTAACTTTGCAAGCCTAAATTTTTAGAAAATGCAGCAAACTGCCCCATATACCCCAAAGAATAAAGTAAGAATTGTTACAGCAGCCTCATTGTTTGATGGTCATGACGCAGCAATTAATATAATGCGTAGAATTATCCAAGCAACCGGTTGTGAGGTTATTCATTTAGGGCATGATAGGTCGGTGGAAGAAGTTGTAAATACAGCTATCCAAGAAGATGCCCAATCCATTGCATTAACATCTTACCAAGGTGGACACATAGAATATTTTAAATATATGCACGACCTTCTTGAGGAAAAAGGAGCAGGGCATATTAAAATTTTTGGAGGAGGCGGAGGAGTAATCCTTCCCGAAGAAATTGAAGAATTACACAAATACGGGATCGATCGAATTTATTCCCCAGATGATGGTCGTGAATTAGGCCTTCAAGGAATGATCAACGATTTGGTAAAAAGAAGTGATTATCCAACAGGAAATGATCTAAATGGAGAAATTAATAGACTAGAGGAGAAGTTTAAACCGGCTATTGCCAAACTGATTTCTGCTGCTGAGAATTACCCAATTGAAAGTCAGGCGATTTTAGATGAAGTTCACAAAAAAGCAAAAGATATTGATACCCCAGTACTTGGAATTACTGGAACAGGTGGAGCAGGAAAATCATCCCTTGTCGATGAGTTGGTGAGAAGGTTCTTAATGGACTCTGAAGACAAAACCATTGCAATTGTTTCCGTTGATCCTTCAAAAAGGAAAACGGGCGGTGCACTTTTAGGTGATAGAATTAGAATGAATGCCATAAAAAATGACCGCGTATATATGCGTTCCTTGGCAACCAGGCAAAGCAACCTTGCTTTAAGTAAGCATGTAAACGAAGCTTTGCAAATTTTGAAGGCGGCAAAATATGATTTAATCATACTAGAAACTTCTGGGATTGGGCAAAGTGATACCGAAATTACAGACCACTCTGATGTTTCCTTGTATGTTATGACCCCAGAATACGGAGCGGCAACACAACTGGAAAAAATCGATATGCTTGATTTTGCTGATGTAATTGCCCTTAATAAATTTGATAAGAGAGGTGCTCTAGATGCGCTTAGAGATGTAAAAAAACAATACCAAAGAAATCATAATTTATGGGAAGTTAATCCTGATGAAATGCCCGTTTTTGGTACAATTGCAAGTCAATTT
This sequence comes from uncultured Cryomorphaceae bacterium, assembly GCA_937129395.1. Classification (GTDB taxonomy): domain Bacteria; phylum Bacteroidota; class Bacteroidia; order Flavobacteriales; family Schleiferiaceae; genus CAKZNE01. The sequence continues at coordinate 6,776 of CAKZNE010000196.1, forward strand.
AATGATCCAGGCACAAACCAACTTTATCGTAAGTTAATGGATGTGGTGGTGGAAAGAACCGGAGCTGATCACTTGAAATCGGAAGCTACTTTCTCGGATGAAATGAGTGAGAAGATTTTTATTATCCCACCAAAAAGAACAAGATATTTATCTGAAATAGCAGAATCTAATCGGTCCTATGATGAGTCTGTTGATTCCCAATCTAAGGTTGCACAAAAGCTGTATGGATTATACCAGGCCGTTTTAACCTTTGGAGGTCCTGATTTGCTGGATGCCCAAATTGTCGATCCTTCAGATTTCCAAGACACTACGCTTTCCAGTTTATTAGCCAAATTCCTAGAAATTAAAAAGGATTTAGATCCACATAATTGGGACATTATTCAAAATTGGGCTGAAAAAGTTGATCGATACAAAAAACCAATTTATTCCTTCCAAGTAAGGGATAAAGTAATTGAAATAGAAACCCATACCGAATCTCTTTCCCATAGTCAGATTCCAAAAGTATCATTGCCAAAATACACGGCATGGGGAGATCTATTAAAATGGAACTTACAAGAAAATGTTCCCGGAGAATATCCCTATACCGCAGGAATTTATCCTTTTAAAAGGACTGGGGAAGATCCTACAAGAATGTTTGCTGGTGAAGGTGGTCCAGAAAGAACCAACCGTAGGTTTCACTATGTAAGTGCAGAAATGCCAGCAGCCCGTTTAAGTACCGCTTTTGATTCCGTAACTCTTTATGGAAACGACCCAGATATAAGACCAGATATTTACGGGAAAATCGGAAATTCTGGAGTGAGTATTTG
>CAKZNE010000197.1 GCA_937129395.1 uncultured Cryomorphaceae bacterium
CGATTAAAGGTATTGATAATTATTGTTGGATTATTAGGTATAAGAAGTTACTCCAGACTTGAGGTAAAAATGGAAATAAGTTTACACTATTGAAATACAGAAACAAACCCCCTACTCCAAAACCAATTTTTCACTCCCTAACAAATATCCAACCTTAGAAAGGATAACATTATATACGCCCAGAGGTAAATCGGTATTAAGCTCCAACCGCATATCTTCCACCCAATAAGCCTCCTCACTAACTTTTCTACCCAGCATATCCCAAATTTCCAATTGATAATACCCCTGACTTTGTTGATCTTGAAATTTAATTTGAAAAGTTCCGTGGCTAGGGTTGGGGTAAATGGAAAATTCAATGCGCTTTATTTCTTGAAGATCTTCGCGACCTAAATTACAGCCTGATGTATCGCAGCCGTGGTTGTCTGTTTCTAAAAGCCAGGAATATAATTTTGAGCCATTCGAGGCATTAAAATGATCGATATGTATCCCTAAATGAATAAAATTACTGTCCAATTTTTGTCGAAAAGTACCAATCCAACTCCACTCCCAAGGATCATCATGCCAATAATAGTCTTGCCACAAACTATCAAGTTCCGGACTAAACTTTAACCCAATACCATAAGCACCAGCTGTTCGCCCCGTACCGGCAGCATAATAATTTCCATCCAAAGTACGCAATAGACCTAAACAAAATTGATTCGTGTTTTTTTCACCAATTATTTTTTGACTCAAAATATTTCCTAAAGTATCCATAATCCCAATATTAAAACGAATAGCAGAAGAGCTGGCCTTGGAATACCAATTCTGAATAAATTGGTATTTTCCATCATCTCTATTTGCACAATACATTCCCCCTATACCATGATTTCCCTTGAATTCCTTATACCACCGGGAGACACCTGTTTTCGAATCAAAACGTGCAGCAAACCCCAATTTTGGAAAAGGTTCAACATAAGGATTACCTGAAACTAAGATCCCACCATAATTATCTAAAACAATATTCCCGCCTATTGGACCAAATGGAATATTATTTGACGTACTTCCAGGAACGGTAGTAATCCAAATAAGATTAAAACTGGTATCAAACTTCGCCAATAGTAAGTCGTATTTAAAATTGAGATTCGCACCAACTTTTCTGGCGCCATATCCGGCAATCAAAAATGTACTATCACTATCAAAAACACTGGCCTCTACTCTAACCGCATTATAACCAGAATGAGTAAATACTTTTGTTTCTATTGTATCATGTAAATCCAAATGAATTTTGGATAAAACTATGGTAGCTGTATCATTTGCAGAATTTTTTGGAAAATTTGAATACATATTGTACAATGTTCCGTTATGAACTTGAAGGCATTCCTTGCAATTATCTATTCTAATAGTTGTATCACTAAATAATAAATTTAAAGTATCTGTCACCACTCCTTGGAAATTAATTCTAGAATAATGGTATATTCTAGAATTAATATTGATACCACTTCCAATATAGTAATTACTTTGGTCCATCGCCAGAGAATTATTAAGATTTCTTCCCCTTCGATATCGCTCGTTTAAATAAGAATTTTGTCCACTTAATTGAACGCAAACGGCCATCAATAAAATAAATTGAGTTATTTTTTTAATAGGAAAAATGTTAAAATCGCCAAAGCAAGAAAAAATCTCGCTTTGACGATTAAAGGTATTGATAATTATTGTTGGATTATTAGATATTAGAAGGTACTCCAATCTTGCATTAAAAATGGGAATAATCTTATCCTATTGAAATACAGAAACAAACCCCCTACTCCAAAACCAATTTTTTACTCCCTAACAAATTCCCATCCTTAGAAAGGATAACATTATATACGCCCAGAGGTAAATCGGTATTAAGCTCCAACCGCATATCTTCCAACCAATAAGCCTCCTCGCTAACTTTTCTACCCAGCATATCCAAAATTTCCAATTGATAATAACCTTGGCTTTGTTGATCCTGAAATTTAATTTGAAAAGTTCCGTGGCTAGGATTGGGGTAAATTGAAAATTCAAGGCGCTTTATTTCTTGAAGATCTTCTCGGCTTAGATTACAGCCTGATGTATCGCAGCCGTGGTTGTCTGTTTCTAAAAGCCAGGAATAAAATTTTGGCCCGTTCGGGACATTCCGATAATCAAAATGACTACCGAAATGAATAAAGTTGCTATCTGGCTTTTGTTGAAAAGTAGCTATCCAACTAAACTCCCAAGGGTCATCGTGCCAATAATAACCCTGCCATAGACTATCCTGTTGTGAACTAAATTTAAAACCAAATCCGTACCTATCCCCGTTTATTCCTGTTCCAGCAGCGTAGTAGCCCCCATCCAAAGTCGCGATTAAACCCAAACAAAATTGATATCTATTATTTTCTCCAATTAATTTTTGGCTCAAAATATTCCCCAATGTATCCATTACCCCAATATTGAAACGTATGAAGGATGAAATGGAGTCCGTATACCAATTCTGTACAAATTGATAAGTTCCATCATCTCGATTGGCGCAATACATGCCTCCTAAACCATGATCTCCCTTAAATTCTTTATACCAATAAGGAGCGCCCGTTTTGGCATTAAACCGGGCTGCAAAACCCATTTTAGGAGAAGGCTCAACAAAGGGACTACCGGAAACCAAAACGCCTCCGTAATTATCCAAAATAATATTCCCACCAATTGGGCCAAAAGGAACATTGTTGGGCGTATTATCTGGTAGGGTAGTAACCCATATAAGGTTAAAACTTGTATCAAATTTCGCCAATAGTAAATCATATTTAAACTGGAGATTGGCACCGACAAACCTTCCCGCAAAGCCAGAAATTAAAAAGGTACTATCACTATCAATACGACTAGCCTCCACCGTTACTCCCTGATACCCGGAAAGAGTAAACACCTTTGTCTCTGCTGTGTCTTTCAGATTTAACTGAATTTTAGACAAAACTATGGTGGTGCTATCATTGGAAGTTCTTTTCGGGAAATTTGTATACATATTATACAATCGCCCTTTATGAACTTGAAGGCATTCTTTACAATTCGAAATTCTAGTAATAGTATCGTTAAAAATGATATCTAATGTATCTGTAACATTACCGAGAAAATCAATTTTTGTATAATGATAGTGCTTAACATTGGTGTTTAGATTGCTACCAATATAGTAGCTCTTACTATCCATTGCCAAGGAGGCGATGTCTAAAATTGTATTCCGTTCATATCGTTTATTCAAATAGGGAGTTTGTCCAGAAATTTGGAGGCCAAAACCCAAAACTAAAAATAGCGGAAACAAGATTTTCATACGAGTAAAATTAAAATCGCCAAAGCAAGAAATAATCTCGATTTGGCGATTAAAGGTATTGATAATTATTGTTGGATTATTAGGTATAAGAAGTTACTCCAGACTTGAGGTAAAAATGGAAAT
>CAKZNE010000198.1 GCA_937129395.1 uncultured Cryomorphaceae bacterium
GATGGATATTAATGGTAGAGTGGTTGATAATTGGCAAAAAATGACTTCAAAAGAAGCAGTAGAAACAAGAAGTGTTTCTGAATTGGCTAATGGGATTTATATTTTAAAAGTTACTGCTGGAACAGGCTCTAAAACGCAAAAAATTGTGATTAATCAGTAAAAATTACACTACTATACATTTTATAAAAAGGCTTAATCATCGAAGTTTTCGGGGTAGGACTTGCGAAGTCTTCAAGACTTTGTAAGTCTAATATTATCAACAGTCTAGACCTACAAAGTCTTGAAGACTTCGCAAGTCCTGCCCCGAAAATAAATCACCATCTCCAATTGACTCCAAGAAAAATAACGTTGTCTTCAATGGTGCCGAAAGTGTGTATAAATTCACTAAATAGATTAATTTTTTCGCTTAATGGTGTTTCAAAACCAGCTCCTAGATTTAGCCCAAAAGCCTCGTCAAGATGAGTTTCACCATGTTCCGTTTCTTTTTCATTTGTATAATTCAAACCTAAAATAGGATAAACACCTAGCCTATGATGTTCCATCACTTCAAAAACATAATGACTATTAAAATCGAAAGTAAAAGCATTGGTGGTTGTGATATCATCGTTTTCTCCAATAGTTGTTTTTTCAAAAAAATAGGTAAACTCTGGACCAAAACATATATTTTCCGAAACATTGTAATACATCCTTAGGTTTATCCCTATAGCAGAAATTGTATTGGAATAGGGGACTCCAAATCCTACAGTAAGTGATCGTTCACTAAAATTGCAATGGTGTTCAAATTCTTCCTTCGTTTGTTCTTGCGAAAAACAATTGATTGCGCTTATAAGGCTAATCATTGTAAGAATTAGTTTTAACATTGATTCGCGAAAAAATGATAAGTTTTGGAAATAAACTCGGTAAGAATCAATTTTTGCTCAGCCTCCGTTTTAGCTGATAATTGTACTAAGGTTAAAACCGCTCCTTTCCAATCTTTGCCAAGTTCCCATTTCCAATTTTCGTTTTCGGGTTTAGTTTCAAAATTGATTTCTCCCGAACTAGGGTAGGCGGAAATGTAGAAATAAGGAGATCCAGCCATTTCATCCTCCATGGCCATTCCAAAGCCTAAACCTAAATTGGCATTAATGGAAAAATAAATTCCGGTATCAAAATGGTGGGGCCAAATTCGTAGTTCTTCATGAACCTGGGCATGTCCTAATAATTGACTACAAGCTTCATTGGCCATTTTTCGAAAGTGGATCCAAGTATTTAGAGAATTTGTGTCTATGGCAGAAATAGGCTCCTTTGAAAAGGGGTATGGCGGAATTTCATAATGTAAATTGTCTCTGAAACCCTCTGGATTTAAGCCTAAATTTTCTAATTGACTTTCTATTTTTTCTTCAATCTCTCTTATTGAAAGTCCTATGGTTGGGACCGAAAGCAAAATGTTCTGTGATTTATTAACCAGCTCAAATGAGAGGTTTTGCAGGTTTAAGGTAAAGAGAATTTCAGAGGTTTTGGCTGCAAGCCATCGGCCAGTTATTCTTTTTCCAAGGGAATCGAAATATAGGTTGGTATGACTGTCATCCTCCTTTTTGGGTAAAAAACTTCGGTTGGCTTTGGCGATAATTTGACTAAGCAAATGGATTTGTTGATCTGTACTTGTGTATTGTTTCATTTTATTTAAGAATTAATTCCTGCGTAGGGAATACCAGTTAGTTTATACATTTCATAATTAAGGGTGGACAGGTCGTTGAAGTTGAACTTAGAAAGCTGATCATGTCCACAAGAGCGGGCAATTACCTTCATTAAATCCGCTGTCGCACCAAAGAAATTCCCCAATTGTTTAGCAGATTGATCGATAATAATTCTTTGCCTTAAACTTTCCTTTTGAGTAGCTATTCCCACTGGGCAATTATTAGAACTACAGGCTCTCATGCCCAAACATCCAATAGCTTGTAGTGCTGAATTGGAAACAGCAATGGCATCAGCTCCGAGCATCATGGCTTTTGCAAAATCTTCGGCTACTCTCAAACCACCGGTAATTACGAGAGTAACATTAGCGGCTCCAACTTTATCCAAATGTTTTCGTGCTCTTGCCAATGCAGGGATTGTGGGGACATTAATATTGTTTCTTAAAATGGTCGGAGCAGATCCCGTTCCACCACCGCGACCATCGAGAATAATATAATCGACACCTACCTCCAATGCAAAATCAATATCTGCCTCAATATGGCTAGCTGCAATTTTAAATCCTATGGGAATTCCACCAGTTTTTTCTCTTACCTGTTCTGCAAAATCCCGAAAATCTTTAGTCGTTTTCATATCGGGAAAAGCAGCAGGTGAGATCGCTGTTTCTCCTTGATTTAAGCCACGCACTTCGGCAATCTCCTTTGTTACCTTATTTCCAGGTAAATGGCCTCCTGTTCCGGTTTTCGCTCCTTGTCCGCCTTTAAAATGAAAAGCTTGGGCCTTCATTACTTTGTCCCAAGAGAAACCAAATTTCCCAGATGCCAATTCATAGAAATACCTAGAATTATTGGCTTGTTCTTCAGGTAACATTCCACCTTCGCCGCTGCAAATTCCAGTACCGGCTAATTGAGCCCCTTTGGAAAGTGAGATTTTAGCTTCTCGCGATAAGGCACCAAAACTCATATCCGAAACAAAAAGCGGAATATCTAAGCGCAATGGTTTTTTGGCATTTCGACCAATCGTTACCGAGGTGTCCACCTGATCTTCGTCCATTAAAGGACGAGTAGCCAATTGTGCGGGAAGAAATTGAATATCCTCCCATTTTGGCAAAGTATTGCGATCAACCCCCATAGATTCCGAAGGACCGTGATGTCCGAAATTTTTCAGCCCATTTTTTGACAATTCCTTAATATATCCGGTATAAGGTTCTGTTTCTTCGGGGTGAGTATCGGCATACTGACCCAAATATTCATTCCTATTAAAGGGTTGAGGTTGTTCTTTTAAAAAGTCGGCTATTTCATCCTCATCCACCCAAATAAAACCATCTTTAATTTCCGAGTAAAATTTATGTAGAACCTCTTTGTTATTGTATTCCGAAACTCCAGTGTCATAGCGGTAATCCCAACCATGCACGCCACATATAAGATTGTCACCGTCTACATAACCATCGGACATTAAGGCTCCACGGTGAAGGCATCGTCCATATAAAACAGAAACTTTTTCATCATAGCGAACAATTACCAAATCGAGTCCATTTATTTGGTGATGATAGGGGCTACGGTCATCAAGGTCATTAATTTTTAGTGTTTTTATCATATCTAAATTTGTATTGTAAGGTCATAATATGAGATCCAAAAAATCATAGGGTTCTTAATTTGGTTGAAGTTAAGGAAATCAAGATTTTTTTCCAGTACAAGGATAGAAAGAGGAAATTGGTAATTTGGTAAAGTGGGGGACAAATGGGGGTTGTGTATTGAGCAAAAAGCTGGGCTCTATACATTAAAAATTAACTCCCTTAGGTACAAATCCCAAGGACCAAAATATTTCAATTGGCTTTTCAGAGCAAAGGCTTTAAAAGGTGAAGATTTTATTTTTAGGACTTCTAAGGATACCGGGGAGAGGTTTGAGTGAGTGTCAAGAAGATTCCTTTCAAAAACAGGATCTGTCAATTCCATAAAATTCCATATTAGCAAATGGCGGAGAGTTCTGGGATTGAATATTTTTAGTCTTGACTTTAGGGGTTAAAAAAGATTTTAGTCAATTATTTGAGTTTCATAATACTGGTAGACATGAATGGAAGGTCTATCCCCTGGCGTTTTAATTATTTTTTCTTTTTTGAAAACCAATGGTGTTCGTCCCTGTCTAACTTCCTTTTTTAAGAGAGTTTTATCGGGATTAAAGTACTGGAATTCCCACAAATAGTTGCCTTTTTTAATAGCCTTCCAAGGATCGAGACGTGGGTATTGATGCCTTTTTCCGTGTAAGGCATAAACAACACATTGACAATAAACGGCAGAATCCAAAACCTCTACAATCAATCTTCTTTTTTTAAAACATTGGATAGAAGGATTAAAATAATTGGAATCTGGTTTTTGTACCCAAAGGAAAAAATCGGGATAAACATAATATGCGGTATCTGATTTTAAATAGACTTCATCTCCAAAGCTTATAAGTCTATTCTTTGGTTTAATATATTGATTTATAAAGCTTAAGAGTAGATCCAGATTATATAGATAGTAATTGGAAAGATGAATATTAATGTTCTTTCCATTAAGATTAAAGTCAAAATCTCTTTTCACTCCATCAAAGGCTCTTGTATAATAATTTTCTTCCAAAGTGTCAAGACCAAGCTTGTAAAGCAAAGAGTCTAATGAGGAAATTTGCTTTTCATTTAGTTTTATTCTTTGAAGCCTTTTTTTAGATCCTTTTTCAATAAGTAATTCCTTACCATCATATTTATAGGAAATGAATTCTCCACTCGGCAAGCCTACTTGGTCTATTTGAAAGGAATTTATTGTCTGACCTTTAGTTTGGCAAAAGAAAAGTACAAGGAAAATTAGGGTGATTTTCTTCATTTTAAAAAGGATGCTTTAATACAATTTGTGTAAGGCATGGAATTGCTTTGTAAAAGGTTATTTTCTAAATATAACCTACAAAATCTCAACTCAATAGTTATCGGTAAATTTTAGGTTCTGTATTAAATCCTTAAAATAGTCTGGACTCCAAATACTTAAAACCTCATCATTTTTGATAAACCTAACAATATCTTGTTTCAGATTGCTTATTGAAACCGAGTCTATTTTTTTATTCAACAGTTCAATAATTTGATCTGGGCTTATGGTTTCCTCTTTCCAATGCTTGCTTTCTGTGGCTCTGCTAAGGAAATGATTTACATCCAATGGAATTCCCTTTTTTATATACCATTCCAAGTCATACCAATCCCTTCCTTTTACCCTGTTTTTCCAATTTCTAAATAATAGGGCATGCATTTTTCCAGCAAACAAACTTGGCTTAGCCAAGCATTTCACATAAAATGAAAAGGGCCGCAATAATAGTTTTTCCTCCGTTTTGAAATTTAGTGGAGGCTGTCGGTCGACTTCAATTTTTATTTTCAAGGTCTTGTTTGAGCGAATTCCTATTTCGTTGATTATGTCCTCAAGCACAATTTCCTTCCAAATAGTTTCAGCTTTCAAAAAAGCAGATTCAATAGCAGTTTGTTTTTGCTTTTCTTTGATGGTTACTGTTAATCCCAATGAATCAAACTCATCCATAACCGACTTAAAATAAGGTTCTAAGGAAAAATTTGAATTGGGTTGAAGCAAAGAAAAATCCAAATCTTCGGAATATCTGTCCAAACCATAAAAAATTCGAAGAGCCGTTCCTCCATAAAATGCAGCATTTTCAAAAAAATTAGTTCTTGATAAACCCGCGAGGGTAATTTCTTGCATTATTTCCCGTAATGCGGATAATAATTCCTCTTCATTTTGAGGTTTATATTCCTCTATCCATTCTTTTATCATAATTCTTCGAGCGTTTTAATAAGTGTTTCAAGACTGCGTTTTTTTGGGGCATTTTTTATCCATAAGCTCATTAAGCTCGTATCTAATCGATTTAAAATATGAGGATCAATTCGTAAATCATCCATTAAAAATTCTCGTGTTTGTTTGGTACTGCGAAGATTTATTTTGGGTGTTAATACAAGTTTGTCGCATAAGGCTTTTTCCGGTGAAGCAATTAAAAAGGATTGCCTTGCTGAAATTTCTATACATTTTATTCCATAAGAATAATAGGGAGTTTTTAATTGATGGTAGCTAAATCTTCCTGTGGGGTTTTTATATTTTTTTGAAGTTTTAATGCTTACTGAACTAATTTCATAAGCCCTTTCTGGTATCATATTCCAATAGGACAAGGCCGACTCCAAGGAAACATAACTGGGGCCTCTGAGGTGATTTGCAATTAGAAATGGTTCTGGAGATCTTAAGTCTAAATCTGGTCCAATAATATATAAACCACGCCTTAATGAAATAAGTTCTTTACTTTTTAAGAGGGCACTAATCTTATCATTTGGACTTTGATAATCATTTAGTATTTCTAAAATTAAATGCCTAGAAATAGGTGCTTCGGCATACTCTTTTATTAAATTCCTAAAATCCATACTGTCATTATTACATCAGTTAATCGGAATAATTCCGATTAACTGATGTAAATATAGCATAATGATGTCAAAATCGAGATAGATAATCGGAATATTCTCGATTATGTGGTGAGATTATTACAAAATTAACTTTTCCCTGTATCATTAGTTTAAGTGCTGATTTGGATTTAATTGGAGTTCTGGAGAAAATTTGTTTGCGACAATACCAAGGATAATAGGCAATTTTCCGTCTTTAATGGAAGGTAAAAGGTTAGAATATTAAACAGTCTAAATAGTTAGGAGGGAAAATGCCCTGGGAGAAAAATTAAAATTCCAGCACCTTTTGAAAACAATTGGATCCCATAAAGGCCAAATCAATTTGGGTTGAAAACTCCGATTCTGTGTTTAAATCGTAAAACATTAATGGGCCTGAAGGTTTTTTATACCGAATCAAAAAAGCTGTTTCTATAGAGTCTTTTTGAAAAATGGCAAAGTTAACTGGCTCATACCACTCATAAGAAACCGATAAATCCTGAAGGAGTTCGGAAAGGTCCCGTTTTGATGTTTTAGAACCGGAATCAATTGAAATTATTCTCTCCATTTTACCTCGACCGAGGTCATTAATCGAAGAACGCAGAAATTCTAAGCAATCTATCCTTAAATATGAAATATCGTAAAATTCATTATTCTTGATCATTAAATAATCCTTGTATTTCTTTAAAAGCCATTCTTTATTCATTCCATAGTCCACATTATTAAATGAATCGCCAAAAGTGTAGTGCCAAAGCCAAGTGTCTGGCTCCATGGTTCGTAAAAAGTTAGTCCTTTCTTTTGTTAATACTGTAACACGACCTTCGGCATTGAATGTGAAAAAATGACTATTCTTTATTTTCACGCCTTCTTTATTTTTTAATATGTATTCATGCTTAATGGATCGATATTTCTTTTCAGAACCTTTTCGAATTTCAAATGAGGAAAACCCCAAGGGTTCATATGATTCAGGATAGAATGAGTTCTTTTTTATCCACGTAGTAGTAAATTCTTGGGTTTGAAAAAGGAATTTTTCTTCCTTATTATTTTGGCACGACCAAAATAGAATGGAAAGTAGTATTTGGACTAAATTTTTCAAGTAAAAAGAGGATTTTTCTGTGAAAACGAAATTAAGTAAATTCTTGTTTTAGGTGCCGATAAGAGAATGAAATAGATTTATCTACGAAAAGTTGTTTTTTGAATTTCCGTTAAACTAAGAACTCAGATTCATTCCTCAAGCTCACCAATCATAAGAACTTCCGATGTTCCTAAGAATTTTTGTCCTTTCTTATTTTCACCAATATAATACCACAAGGTTCTTTTTTTTTCACCAGTCAATTGGTTAGACTTTTGCCAATTATTGGGATCTGTAACTGTTTTTCCTTTTTCAATGAGCGCATTTTCACAAGAATACCATTTTGCAAACTCCTCACTATTAAAGGGACGATTATAAATGGATCCAAATACCCATTCCTTCCCATCCCAAATAAAAGCACCAAATTCAATAATTATTAAATCCTCCTTAATGGTACTTATGCTGGTTTCGAAATGCCATAGGTATTTCCCATATTTTTCGGGGTCTTTATTATTTAGACTCGCATAAACCTTAGTTTTACTGTGTTCTACAATGATTCCCAAGGGGATGTTCTCCAAGGTTTTGGGTAACTGATTGTCTATTTTTGAGTTTGCCCCGTAAGCAACAAAAATGGATAGTATTATGGCTATGAATCCTTTAATCATTTTTTTTAAACTAAAAACTAATTTGATTTTCGTTTAGTTGTAAGAATGGCTGGTTTTTATCTTTTTTTTTAGTTGAATTTAATTTAGAAATTTATCTCCGTTATATAGTATTGTTCGTTCGGAGTTTCATTTTTTATTCTGACTCCAAAATGTACTTTTAGTGCAATATGAGAATTATCAATCCAAAGAATTTCCTCAATTAGCCAATCCTTGGTTGAAAATTCTTTTGTTGGAATTTGCCTCAAATCCTCCAACTGATTTAATTGAGAAATATCTACAAAATCCAAAGTTGACAAACTACCATAATCATCCAAATCATCACAATATTGGCAAGTACCAGAAAACAACATATAATTCCCATTGGGCGATATTATTGGATCCAAATTACCAACATCATAAAATTCTAATAGCGCTAATATATTGGATGTAGACCTTTCTATTAGGTAAGTATCATAAACCTCATTTCCAGAAATTCCAATTAAATAACTGTCTATTCCAGGGTAATAACCGTGATAATGGGGACAATAATAGTAGTCCTCACATCTAAAAATAAAATTGGTGTCAGCGGCAATTAATTGAAAGGAATTTTCATCAATCCTTATTCCTTTAGTATTGGTATCCAAACTCGAATAATTCAATAATTTATAATCCAGGAATTGTTTTTTGGTAATCGTTTCAAATTTTAATTGGATAGAATTGGAATTTGATTCTTGATATATTTTTGAAAACCCCCAAGATGATGTTTTGTTAACCTCAACCGTATCTTTTACTAAAGCTTTACTTTCAAACTGAGCTTCGATCTGGCTGGGTAAAGCCATTAGAATGCTAAAAAATAGAATTTTAGGTTTTGACCTATTCATAGGGTAAAATTTTGCTGCTCAATAATTTTCTTTTTAAGATGCAATCATTTGATTGTCCAAAATACATCAACCAAATATATTTTTGAATTAAAAATTCTGAATATCCATTAGGGAGATAAAGCTCCTTTATCATTAATTGCTTGAAAATAGAGCACTGAAAGTTAAACCCTATCAAACCTTCTTCCATTCCTTCAAGTCAATTTTCGCTGTGTCAATAGACGTACTGAGCCTAAAAATCTGCGAAAAATTCGTAACCTTAAAAATCCCTATTGCAGGTGGACCACTGTCGTAAGCACCACATTCCATTTCCTGAACAATAATTTTGATGTTGGAATCAATCTTATTTTTAAAAAGCACCTTTTGGGTTGTATAACTACACATTCCAGAAAATAAAAGTAGAAAAGAGACAATAAAGCCCAACATGGAAACAACAATTGTGGTAAATAGAACTGCTATTTTTTTCCAAATGGGAAAATGCCTTTTGTGAGTTTTTAGTAATGTAAAAAGTATGGAGATGGGCAGGGCAACTAAATAAAACTTAGCGTAATTGTCCTTTATTGAAGGGTTTACGAATTCTAAACCCCAAAATATGCTAGCAGTTAAAATAGCAAGCCAACATCCAATTAGGAATATAGCGAGGTAAAAAAGAATTTTAGGTGCTAGGTTCATTTGTTTCAGACTCTTATCGAACAAGCAATAGGTCTTGGTAAAGAAACGTGGAAAAACCTAAAGGAATGAATTCTAGTTTCCGTTTAACTTAATTTTCACTAAATCTTTGGCTTAAAGCAGGCGGACAAATGCATTGTAATTGAAACAAGATTTTACTCAGGATCCCCTTTGTAAAGCCTAAATGGGATTGTATAGCTAATAGGGTAGAGCTGCCCTCTTCTGTAATAGGCTGAAAAATCGGGCAGCATTTTTACAACTCTGATTATTTCCTTTTTTAATTCTTCATTTTGGCATCGAAAAACTTTCACATCTCCAATTATTTCCTTTTTGGACGGTTAGATTTGAATATAAACTTTAAGGGACTCTTTAATATTCCTGTTTATTAATTCTGGATCAAGATTTTGCCATACAAACTTTTCAAATTTCTTCCTATCCGACTGATATTCAGATTTGTGAAAGTGATTTGTGAATTCACTTTTAACAAAAAACTGACCATCACTAAATGAATACTCTGTTTCAAATTCTTTTAGCTGGACCTCATTAGGGCTATTTTTGTCTAAATATTCGCCAAATTCAACAACCAAATTGCCTGTAAACCACTCGGTGAAAATTGGAGATTTCAATTTTCCTGGACCAAAAACCACCTTAAAATCATAATTAGAATGATCCGTTGGATTTAGAAGGTTTAGCAGAAATAAGGAATCATTCTTTAGTTCTAAAATGGCAATATATCCTCTTCCACAAGAACTTAGTCGGGTATCAAATAAGGAATCTTTGGGGAAATTTATGGGATCCGACCAATATTGAAATAAATCAAAACCATATGCATATTGAGTATCATTCTCCACAATCAATCGGTCTCGTATTTGGGTGCTAGCTTGAATAGGATTTAGGGCAAATAGGAATAGGACAGTTGTTACTAATTTCATTTTTTTACTCAGAGTGAATGGTTTGAAATTCAATTTTACTGCTTATATTTTTCAGAGTGGATTTATTCGTCTTTAATTTTTTCATTTAAAAGATCCCGAGTCACCATCAAAGCATAGCCCAATAGATTTTGCCCCTTCCATAAATTCGGGTTTTGAGAATTTTCATCTGCTTGAGCCAATCCTATTCCCCAAATATCATCTAAAGGGCTTGCTTCAACTAATACCCTGTTCTTGGTGTTGATTAAAAAGGTGGCCAATTCTGGGTTTTGATTAAACTTGTGAAAGTTACCTCGAACCACAATTTCAAAACGATTTTCTTCCCAGGTTTTCTGATCGAAATTCTTTACCTGTCTGCCAAGCTCCTTTACTTTTCCCGGTTTAGAGCTTTCTATGATTTGATCGTAAATCTCTTTGTCATTAAATAGTAGAGCCTTTTCGGCCATCATATAATGTTCTGCGGTTTGGTATTCAATTCCATCAATTACAAAGCTGGATTCATACCACTGACTAAAGCAAGATTTGCTGATAAAATCAGTTTTCACATTTCCCCAAAAAAAGAGAAATTTTAAGTTTTCACCAGATTCCAACTGGTCAATTATTTTTTTGTTGTTGTATTTCATTTTATGTTAAGTGATACTCCTTCAATTCCATCAAGGCTTAATTTATTTTGGAATTTTCCCTTAAGTCTTCTTTTTATTTTTCATCTTTTTCCAAAACCTGCGAATCGGAAAAAATAGGAGAACAAAAAAGATCAATGTCCCAAGCCAAAAGAGTGTATTAAAATTTCCTCCAATAAATTCCTTAATATTTTCAACTGATTGGGAGGGGACCGCTTTAAGGGCCAATTTTTCCATTTCTAAAACCCTTTGCTCCATTAATTTCGATTCGAAACCAAATTCTTTTGCAGCCGCATAGCTCTCTAAAGCTGTTTGCACGTCAAATTGTTGAGCAAAGATATTTCCCAAATCGAAATAGATATTACCAACAATTTTATTTGGTGACCTGATGAACCTTAACCTTTCCCTTAGTTGATGCCAAATATGAGTTTTTAATTCCTCTAAATTATAGCCCATTGGATTAGAAGGGGTTTTGGCGTTTCCAAAATTTAATCCTAGTATCGACTTGGAAAAATCGCTAGATCCAGAAAGCTTAAATTCTAAAATCTTAAGATGAATCCATTCCGAACCAAAGTGAGAATTTGGATTTAGTTCAACCGATCTTTTAATCCAAAATAAGGCGGAATCTGGTTTCCCAAGAAGCTCGTAAACCGTACCCAGGTTTGATGCAGTTGTATAAAGATCTGGGAAGGATGCTTCAATCTCCTGATAAATTAATTTAGCCTCTTGATATTGTCCTAAATACATTAAGGCAGCGGCATAATCTGAATAGTATTCAATGGAATCTGACCTTTTATAATTAGCTAGTAATTTTTCTGACCTAGCCTTTAATTCTAAACTATCAATTTTCCCTATCCAAAGTTTACCACTGTTTGCTTCTGAAAAAACCACCTCACCGGATAAAAGAGTGCCGTATTCGTTTATGCATGCAAATGAGGTATTTATCGATGCAAAGAAGTATAGTAATAGTAAAGCTTTTTTCATTTTCATTTTGGAGTAGGAAAGTAAGAACGGAAAAATTATTTTAAACGAAAAAGAATTTTTTATTAGCCAAGGACCTAATTTTTTAACTGCAATTCAGTTTTAGGTAATAAAACCTAAAACTTCGGACAACCTGGTTGATGCCGACGTGATTCAAAAAAAATAATTCCGCTAGATCTATCAATAATTCTTTCCTCAATAAGTAATCCCTTTAATCCTTTTGTATAAAGCAATTGGCTGAGTTGGGATTTGGCATTTAGCAGATGGATATTAAGATCACCAGTCCTTAACTTCGACATCACCTTTAAATTGAATTCCTGCAAGTACTTCTTTTTAATGTATTGATTTAGCCAAATTGTATCTTGACTTAGATTCAGTTTCCAAATTTTCCGATGCAATTTACGCTGGAATATATATCTATTACTTTTTATCCATTTTGCAGGAATTTGAATGGCGTAATCCTTTGATTTAAAGTAAACTGGATTGAAATTCTCAGAGACCTGGATATCTACAATTAGGCTGTCTTGGCCAAAGGAATTGACGTCTATAAGGAGTAAAATAAAAATGCTAATAATAGATTTCAAAATGCTAATATCTTTTTCCAACTTTGTTCTTAATATTGAGAACAAAACCAGAATTACTAAATCTGATTTTCAATATAGTTCTTGTTTACTGATAAATCATCAAAAGCAGTCCCATGCATTTTGCAGTCGTAAAATAAACAACCGCAAAAAATGGAACGGTAGCTTTCCTTTGTTTTTACTTCTGGTATGTTTTTCAATTCCAATTCTGTATTTTTTATTTTTTCTATTTCTTCTTGCAGTTCGATTATTTCCGTGGCTCTTTCTTGATCTGAAAAATTTGCATAATCCTCACTTTTTGGATTCTTAATATCTTTTATCAAATTAGCGGCACTTTCAATTTCTTCCGCCGCTAATTCTTGATATTTGGATGGATTGAATTTTAAAAGCAGGTAGCAAACTTCGGGTTCAAAGGGGTAACGGAAATTGTCGTTTTCCATTAATAATTGGTAGGCTTGTTCTAAATCATTGTTTAAAAAGCTCAATAGACTTAAATCTAAATTCGAAACATCACCGGTTGGATCTTGGTAAGCCTCAGTTTTTCTTATTTCATTAATTAGTTTATTTACCTGTTTATTTTGATGCAGATCAATATGGCATAATGCTTTGTTGTACTTGGATAAATTGTCACTATCCATTATTTCTATTGACTTCTCATACAAAGCCATCGCCTCAGAGTGTTTTTTTAGGTGACTTTTACTTAGACCTAAATTGTGAATGATTTCCACCTTTTCAGTGGGCGAAAGTGAATTTGCTTTTTCAAGATAGGATTCGGCATTCGAATAATTTTCAATCATTAAATACGCATATCCAATCAGAGCGTAGGGCATATAGGATTTTGGTTTTTGATCCATAAAAGGTAGTAAAACCTCAATTCCTTTTTCACATTCATACCACTCGGCAATCAATTGATAGGCATAATTGTTAGCTGTTTTAATCGATGGGCTAATTTCAAATGCTCTGTGCAGTAATTCAAGAGTTTTTCCATAACTAATCTCATTATGAGGTAAATAGGCAATTGCCAGTTGATTCATTAATGAAACATCAAGCGGATTATTTTGTAGTTCTAATTCCAGTTGTTTTATTTCTGGAATGTTGGTTTCTTGGGTCATTTATTTAAACTGAGATTTTAAAACTGAAGTTTTTGTGCTTGTATTATGGTAAGGTTAGTCCCAATAGTTTTCCATGTGATGATAAATATAACCCGTATTCGAATCGTAAGCGATGGAATGGTTGAGCGGATATTTTGAGCAATGATAGAATTCTAAACTGGTTTTCTCTTCTAATTCAAAGAAGAATTCCAACCTTTCATTTAATCCATATTTCTCTTTTCTAAAGGTATGAAGGGTTGTTAAAATTTCCAATGAATCCGTTTTGTTAATGGTTTTATCTGAAATATGAGGCAATTTGGTAGGAAGTGAAGAGATGTAATTTAGAACTGTATTCTTCTCGGCTTTGTAAACAAGGAAATAAGCATAAAACCCAATTGTAAAGTCAATTCTGAGGCCTTCCAATTCTTTAATATTTAAACTATCTGCATCGCCAAACACCTTTTCAAAGGAGGCAATTTCCGTCCTTGTCTTTTTAAAATCAACTATTTTATCAAAGGCCTTTGCCGAATATTTTACGGCCTTTTCTTTTACTTTTGCTTTAGAGTGATCAAATAGATCTTGGCCTTTTTGTTTTGCCTGTTGGCAAGAGGTAAGGGTTAGTAGAGTAACAATCAAATAATAGAATCTTTTCATTTGTAAAACCATTTGGGTTTTAATCCTTAACTGTAGTCCTTTTTTATTCTTTTTGCAATTTTGGATATTGATTCGGTAAATCCAAAACAACCGGAACAGGTTTGTACATTTCCTTTCTTTTTTTCAACAAGTTCCATCATCTGAAAAGTGGATTGATCAAAATGAATCCCTTGTTTTTTTAAAGTATAAATCCCTTCCATAGCATAGAGTTGAAGAGCAGGGATATTTGATTGTAGCCAGGTAAGTAATGTAATATGATCTTGGAGTCCTAGTGCATGATTTAACTGAATTCTATATTCAGGTTCTGATCCACCAAATCCACAATGATGGCCGTAAACAATTTCCGAATGCCTCAATTGTGAAAGATCAAGGTTCAAATCGACCTGGACGAAAAACTCCTTATTAAATTTTTGATACAATAGAGTATCTCTGCTTCCAAGAAACCAAAAACGGTTGATGAGGACGACGAATTCTCAATGATCGACGATGGCGATGAAGATACGACCAACGCAGAGCCGGAGAAGAAGGGCAAGAAGCGCAAGGCGGATGCGGAGGAAGAAGAAGAATTCGATGCTGAACTCGCATCCAAGCAAATGGACGAACTACGCACATCAATCCAAGCCACGTACAAGAAGAGCTTGCGTTGCATCAAGCAAGCACAGCAAGTGGGCAGTAGCTCAGATGTGTTTGCAAAACTGAAGAAGACTGTTGTTCTCAACGGTGAACAAGGTGAGAAGCCCACGGACAAGCAAGCCAAGGGTGGTATCGCCCGTACTATTTACAACCTCTTCGGTCTGACCTCTGGTGATCCTACCAAAATCCGCGCCGCAGATCGTATCGCGTTGCTCG
>CAKZNE010000199.1 GCA_937129395.1 uncultured Cryomorphaceae bacterium
CGCGCCAGTTTGCGTATAAATGCGATAAAACAAAAACGAATTTGGAATTAGAACTAGGCTTTAATTCCAAATTCATCCGTAAAATGCCCACGACTTTTCTCTTTAGAAAACTTCTCCGCATTATACACCTTAGAATCCCCTTTAGGAATAGACAAGGAAACCCAATCCTCTCCACAAATCAAAGTCCCTAAAAAAACAATCTGTCCAAC
The DNA here is from genome assembly GCA_937129395.1 of uncultured Cryomorphaceae bacterium. Classification (GTDB taxonomy): domain Bacteria; phylum Bacteroidota; class Bacteroidia; order Flavobacteriales; family Schleiferiaceae; genus CAKZNE01. The sequence goes on from CAKZNE010000199.1 coordinate 210, forward strand.
ATGATAGGCATAATGCGCCAATTGCCGATTCAAAGCTTCCGTTACAGTGTGACCTTGATTTCGAATAAAAACAATCCTCTCCAAATCCTTATCCTGTAAAGGATCTATAGCTTTAAAAAGAGCAGCCCAACCCTCATCCCAAAGCTTTTGCATGGAAGCCAGATCCTTAAATTCCGCCTCAAATTCTTCATCCCTTTTTCGCCATTCCTTTTCTCCATCAGTATCCAAAAAATCTGTCCAGCGCGAAAGCATATTCCCATGTAAATGTTTTACAATCGCTGCTATGCTATTGGTGTTTTCTTGTGCCGACCATTGTATCTTATTTTCGGGGATTTGTTCAAAGGTTTTATCACCCAACATTTTATAATATTGAAACTGTTTGTTGATACTATCTAAAAAGGAAGATTTCATGGAGATTTAATGATTTTAATTTTCTAATTTGGAAGGATCTAAATCTCGACAATAAATCACATACATGAAAAGATTTTTACCCCTAATCGTATTTGCCACAGCTTTTTCTTCTTGTCAAAACACAGAACAAGCGCCTGAAATTGCAAATTACGAATCCCTGCAATTAGAAGTGGATTCCTTTTTAAAAGTCTATTCCCAAGAATACCAAAAACTATATTACGCTTCATCGCAGGCAGAGTGGGATTTAAACACCCATATTGTAGATGGCGACACCATCACTTCCCAAAAAGCAGAAAAGGCCAATGAAAATTTTGCAGCCTTTACAGGAAGTGAAGAAAATATTAATGCCGCAAGGAAATTTCTGAAGGACAAAGACCATCTTACCGAATTGCAAAATAGACAGTTGGATGCCATTTTATATTCCGCAGGTGCCAATCCACAAACCGTAAAAGACATTGTAAGTCAGAAAATTAAAGCGGAAACAGAGCAAACTAAAGGACTGTTTGGTTTTAAATTTCAAATAGACGGAGAAGCAGTAAGCACCAATGATATTGATGGCATTTTGGAAAGCTCCACAGATTTAGCCGAAAGATTAAAAGCCTGGGAAGCCAGCAAGGAAGTAGGGGCCGCCTTAAAACCAGGATTGGAAAATCTGAGAGGATTAAGGAACCAAAGTGTACAAGCTCTAGGTTACGAAGATTATTTCCAATTTCAAGTTTCGGAATACGGGATGAGTACCCAAGAAATGCTGGATCTAAACCACAATTCCATTAAAGATATTTGGCCACTTTACAAAGAATTACACACTTGGGCTCGTCACGAATTAGCGAAAAAGTATAAGGAGGTTGTGCCGGATTATTTACCCGCCCATTGGCTACCCAATAGATGGGGACAGGAATGGAGCAGTTTGGTAAATGTAGAAGGTTTAAATTTTGACAAAGCCCTGGAGGAAAAAGGAAGCGAATGGATAATGAAACAAGGAGAGGAGTTTTATATGAGTTTGGGTTATGATGCCTTACCAGAATCCTTTTACATTAAATCCAGTTTATACCCCTTACCCGAAGGTGCAGATTATGCCAAAAATAACCATGCTTCAGCTTGGCATTTGGATTTGGAAAATGATTTAAGATCTCTAATGAGTGTAGAGCCAAATACAAGATGGTGGAATACAGTTTTGCATGAATTGGGACATATTTATTATTTTAAAGCCTATTCCAGACCAGAAGTACCCATCGTTTTACGAAACGGAGCCAACAGAGCCTACCATGAAGCCATTGGAACACTAATCGGTTTGGCGAGTCTGCAGAAACCATTCTTGGTCCAAAAGGGATTGGTGGAAGACAGTCGTGAAGCCGATAATATTCAAGGTTTATTAAAAGAAGCATTGGACTATATCGTAGTAATGCCTTGGGCCTCGGGTGTAATGACAGATTTTGAACATGCACTCTACGCCGAAAACCTTTCCAAAGACGAATACAACAAAAAGTGGTGGGAGCTAAAAAAGAAATACCAAGGGATTGTTCCCCCAACAGAAAGAGGAGAAGAATACTGCGATGCCGCCTCCAAAACCCACATTAACAACGATGCTGCCCAGTATTACGACTACGCACTAGCCAATGTATTGCTCTTCCAATTCCACATGCATATCGCCAAAAATATCCTAAAACAAGATCCACACAATACCAACTATTTCGGAAGCAAAGAAACCGGAGAATTTTTAAACGCCCTAATGAAACCGGGAGCCACAGTAGACTGGAATGTAAACCTCCAAGAGAATTTAGGAGAAGGAATTTCCGCTAAAGCCATATTGGAATATTTTGATCCACTGATGGAATGGTTGAAAAAGGAAAATGAGGGTAGGGT
>CAKZNE010000200.1 GCA_937129395.1 uncultured Cryomorphaceae bacterium
CTAGATGATTTTTGTCATGTACTAAGTTCTTTAGGTTAAAAAAAATCTGTACTGTATATTACAGTTTATTGTTTTAAATATAATTGTAGAATATGCTAAATTCATTATTTGTTTATGGAACTTTAATGATTCCTGAAATAACCTTTAAGCTGCTTGACAAACATGTTAAATTCCAGCCTGCAATTCTAAATAATTATAAACGAGTTGCATTGGAAAATAGAGGTTCTAAAGCAAAAGGCCCTTCTATTTTTCCAAGTGTTGGAAACAAAGTTATTGGATTTTTGCTTTCAGATCTATCGTTTAGGGAAATAGAGATTATTCATCGTTTTGAAGATTCGGCAAAAGGATATGATGTCTGCAATGTAGAAGTCGAATTAAATAACGGTAAAACTATAAAAACAATTACCTATGTTTTAAAGGAAGATTTCAAAAAAAACATTAACGGTGAATGGCTTAAAGAGGATTTTACCAAAAACCATTTGGACTACTATTTGAACGAAAGAATTCCGAATCTATTAAATAAATGGGGATTTACTGTTCAAAATAGAAAGGACACTGAGGAAAAGCAAATGCTATACTTAAAAAGAAATTGGGAATTATTAGAAGTATTTAAGAGTTATAGAATGCGCATTCCAGGTCTTACTTCTAGTGCAATGGTGGTTTTTACGTCTTTCTTTTTGCAAAGTAAAGATATACCTAAAGAAACTCCAGAACTCATTGGTGTTTCTAGTTTAATTCTTTTGATGGGAATATTTGGTTGTGTTTTAATTTATTGGGTCTGGCAGCAATATAAATACACCAATAATAAAATTGAATATCTTTATGGGCAAATTAATATAAAAGGGAACAATTTTTTTGATCCAGATGAAACTCAGCAATCTCAGCGAATAAAACATGAATCTGCTCCAAGAATGTTCATTGCAAGTTTTTTGATGATAATTATTATTTGTTTGATTTGTACACTTGGAGTCACAAGATTTTTCTTTTAACATTAAATGCCTTCTAGAATAAAGTACAACGATGGTATAAGAATTTGTAGCTGTCTCGGGTACTCTTCTCCTTCAAGCAATGAGAAAGTTGAAGCCGGTCACAACCCCCATTACTTCTATTTCGGCTATTTTTTGCAATATACCTGCGAGGCATGGACCTTCATTTCTGTTACCCGGTAGAAATTATCTAGAGGCCGAAGTTCCTCGTGGATGAGGGGTGCCTCCAATTGCTAGTAGGTCGCAAGGTTGTCAATCTCGTGGTTGTAACCGAATATTGCGAAGTTACAACATTTGGTTCAGACGCAAAGGAACCGTACATAAGGCCTGGTAATTTGGGTAAATAAGCGGATCTTTACAAGGCCCCAAGAACACCAAAGATTCAAGAATGACCGTACATCGTTCAATATAATCTGGGGGGTAGAAAGCCCAAAGTGAGGAGGGAAGATCTGATTTTTGGGAATTTCTACAGTCACCGACCGTTAGATGGAATAAGCCGCCTTGCACGTAATCCAATCAAGGTTTTAGTTTTCGAACAATAGTTTTTGGGTTTCGTCTCAAACGCAGAAAAATCATTTCACATGAAAGTCCATTAGGTCCGTTATTGTCCAATATTATGCTTGGAATTAGACATAGAACTGGATTGAGAGGCTTTTGTTTTTGTTCGCTATGCTGATGATTTTAGTATTCATACCAAGAGTATTTCACAATCAAGAAGACAGTTCTCTCAATCCATTTGTTTTAAAAGGACAAATTGAAGTTGGCGAATAAACCTCGAAAAGAGTGGGTTGACTACACCTATAAATTTTACCATTCTAGGTTTTGAATTTGTGCCCAACTACAAAAAGGGGGGGTATCAAATTGTAAAGGTAAAATAAGGTTGGAAAAGGCTTCATTTGTTAAACTTGCATTTGTGAATTTCGAACTACAAGAAAAATGAAAACTAAGCGGGAACTTGAAAAAAAAATTCGTTTAAATGGACTTTGAAAAATTAGCAATCGCATATTTAAAATCGATAGAGCCTGTCAAAAGAAAAAGGGAACTTTTCGACTTGATTATTCAATTAAATGATAGCAAGTATAGTCTGGATGATTTAAATTTTATCATCAGGGAGGTGTCGCTTTAATAAAAGAGTAGAATTTATTTTGTTGTACCCTTAAAAAAAAAGGCCTCTACATTTCTGTAAAGGCCTTTTTTGCTTAGTAGCGGGGGCCAGACTCGAACTGACGACCTTTGGGTTATGAGCCCAACGAGCTACCAACTGCTCCACCCCGCGTTATTTGGACGGCAAATGTAATCCTATTTTTAATTCTGGCAAGAAAAGCTGTGAGAAATTTCAAATAAGATACCTTTGCCCCTCATTTAAAGAGCAATATGCATAAAGCGGGATTTGTAAATATTATTGGAAACCCAAATGTGGGGAAATCCACCTTAATGAATGCCATACTGGGTGAGCAATTGTCCATTACCAGTCACAAAGCACAAACTACAAGACACCGGATTTTTGGTTTGTATAATGAAGAGGATCTTCAAATAGTTTTTTCCGATACTCCTGGAGTTATTGTGCCCGCTTACCAGATGCAAGAATCGATGATGGATTCTGTAAAAAGTTCCCTTAGCGATGCGGATGTGTTTTTATACATGACCGAACCTGGTGAAAAACAATTAAAAGATCCTGAGCTTTTTGAAAAACTTCAGAAGGTGGAGAAGCCTTTAATTGTGGTGATTAATAAAATTGATTTAACCGACCAAGATAAATTGATTGAGTTGAATGAATACTGGAAAGGATTTTTTCCAAATGTCGAAATCTATCCTATCTCTGCCTTAAATAATTTTAATACCGACATGTTATTAAAGAGGCTAAAGGAATTATTGCCAGAATCGCCACCCTTTTTTGATAAAGAACAAATCAGTGATCGGAATGATCGGTTTTTTGTTTCGGAAATGGTACGTGAGCAAATTTTATTGAATTACAATAAAGAGATTCCCTATGCTGTAGAAGTAGAGGTGGAGGAGTTTAAGGAGGAGAAGACCATCATCAGAATGCGGGCCACCATTATTACCGAAAGAGATACCCAAAAAGGAATCCTGATTGGTCATGAAGGGAAAATGATTAAAAAAACAGGAACTGGCGCCAGAATTCGAATGGAGAAGTTTTTTAAGAAAAAAGTCTATTTGGATCTATCGGTGAAAGTCCGCAAAAACTGGAGGCAAAGTGACGAACAACTGAAAAAGTTCGGCTACAAATAATATTATTTGTCACAATCGCAGCCGTAGGAGCTAAAAACTTCCATGTCGGGACGGGCTATTACCAACCATTCCAAATCACTTGTTCTTAAGTAGGTGTTTCGGAGGTCAAGTTTTAGCAGGTTTTTATTTTGTTTAATGGCGGGGTCTACTTCTGCAACAGAGCTGTTCCAAAGGTCTAGAAATTCCAGTTTTTCAAAGTCACTTATATAATAGGGAACTTTTTCAACTGGGTTTTTTGCCATTTTCAAAATTGTCAAACTATCCAATTGGGCTAAAACCCTTGGTATTTTTGTAAAATTATTTTTAGAAAGGTTCAATTCCTTTAGATTTTTCAATTCCAATATGAAAACCGGAATTGAATCCAATTTGTTTTTTCCTAAATCAAGAATTTCTAGGTTCTTAAATTGACTTATGCATTCTGGAATGGCAGTCAATTTATCTTTCCTTAACTCCAAATGAATAACCGAATCCGGATTAAGCAATGCCGCTTCCAATGATTTAAACTTTTGAGCAAATCCACCGAAAGGAATTAATAAAATAAGGCTAGTCTTGATCCAGAATCTCATAAGCCATTGTTTGATCTTGTATAAGTTGGGTTTTTAAAGAGTCTATACTTTCAAATTTTACCTCGTCACGGATTCTTTTGTGAAAAGTTAGTTGAACACGTTCCCCGTAAATATCCTGATTAAAGTTAAACAAGTTCACCTCAATGGTTTTAAAATTTTGTCCAAAAGTTGGTCTTACCCCAATATTGCACATTCCGGAATAGGCAGTTTCAGGTTTGCTTGAAATATTCAGCTTTACAGCATAAACTCCGTCCTTAGGAATGAGTTTGTAATTTTCATCCACCAAAATATTTGCAGTAGGAAAACCCAAAGTTTTGCCAATTTTTTGGCCTTCTACAACTTTGCCATTTAAACCATATTTATACCCAAGATAATTTGCGGCAACCTCAATTTCCCCATTGGATATGGCATTTCTAATTTTAGTACTGGAAATTGTAATGTCTTCAATGTCCTGAGCTGGAATTTCTTCAACGTCAAAACCGTAAACGGGTCCAAACTCTTTAAGGTGTTCAAAGCTACCTTCTCTATTTCTACCAAAATGGTGATCGTAACCAATAACAAGCTTCTTAGCTCCAATTTTGGAAACTAAAATATTTCGAACAAAATCTAGGGAGGTAGTTCTGCTAAATTCCTTTGTAAAGGGATGAATGATTAAATGATCGAGTCCTGTTTTTTTAAGGAGTTCAATTTTTTCGCTTTGGTTATTGAGTAGTTTTAGTTCCAATTCCGGTTGAAGAACCATGCGAGGGTGGGGAAAAAAAGTAAGAAGCACCGATTCTCCATTGTTTTTGGAGGCAATGGTATTCAGTTGATCCAATATTTTTTTGTGTCCAACATGCACCCCATCAAAGGTTCCTGTTGTAACAATTGCTTTATCGAGAGCCTTGAAATCCTCAAGGGAATAATAAACTTTCAAGAAGTTTTGTGTTAAGTAATTAAAAACCAGTAAGATGAATTAAAACTGAACTTTATTAACAGTTTGTTCAAAATTAGAAAAAATAAAATCTTAGTCAAAGCCTAAACCTTTGAAGAAAAACGCCTATTTTTGCAGCCAAATTTGAAAGCAGTCGGACTGTTAATACTAAATAATCAAGTATGTCTCAAGTAGTTGGAAAGATTTCACAGATAATTGGACCTGTTGTGGATGTTTATTTTGACACCACAAACAATGAACTTCCTAAAATATATGATTCCTTACAGGTAACTCGCCCGGATGGTGCTGTAGTTATAATGGAAACACAACAGCATATTGGTGAGGACACCATTCGTGCTATTTCGATGGATACCACCGATGGTTTGATGAGAGGTCAGGAAGTAATTTCTGTTGGCGCTCCTATCAAAATGCCAATTGGTGATAAAATTAAAGGACGTCTTTTTAATGTAGTTGGAGACGCAATTGACGGTATTAATGAAATGAATTCAGAAGGTGGTTCTCCAATTCACAGGGAGGCACCTAAATTTGAAGACCTTTCTACTTCTACTGAAGTACTTTATACAGGTATCAAAGTAATTGACCTTATCGAGCCTTACTCTAAAGGGGGTAAAATTGGTTTGTTTGGTGGTGCTGGTGTAGGTAAAACAGTATTAATTCAGGAATTGATTAACAACATTGCAAAAGGACACGGTGGACTTTCCGTTTTTGCTGGTGTTGGTGAGCGTACAAGAGAAGGAAATGATCTTTTACGTGAAATGATCGAATCTGGTATTATTAAATACGGTGAGGAATTTGACAAATCCATGGAAGAAGGTGGATGGGATCTTTCCAAAGTTGATGTAGAAGGAATGAAAGAATCAAAAGCGGCATTCGTTTTTGGTCAAATGAACGAACCTCCAGGGGCACGTGCTCGTGTAGCTTTGTCTGGACTTACTCTTGCTGAGTATTTCCGTGATGGGGATAGCGACAGTGGTGGCGCTGGAAAAGATATTCTTTTCTTTATTGATAATATTTTCCGTTTTACACAAGCTGGTTCTGAGGTGTCTGCACTTTTAGGACGTATGCCTTCAGCGGTAGGTTACCAACCAACTTTGGCTACAGAGATGGGGGTTATGCAAGAAAGAATTACTTCTACAAAGAGTGGATCTATTACTTCGGTTCAAGCGGTATATGTACCTGCGGATGACCTTACGGATCCTGCTCCAGCAACAACATTTGCTCACCTTGATGCTACTACAGTATTGAGTCGTAAAATTGCGGAATTAGGAATTTATCCTGCTGTGGATCCATTGGATTCTACCTCAAGAATTCTTTCTGCTGAGATTTTAGGAGATGAGCATTACGATTGCGCACAAAACGTAAAAGAAATTTTACAACGTTATAAAGAATTACAAGATATTATCGCCATTTTAGGAATGGACGAACTTTCTGAAGATGACAAATTAGTAGTATCCAGAGCTCGTAGAGTTCAGCGTTTCCTTTCTCAGCCATTCCACGTTGCGGAACAGTTTACAGGTTTAAAAGGAGTGTTGGTAGATATTCAAGACACTATTAAAGGATTTAATATGATTCTTTCTGGTGAAATGGATAAATATCCTGAAGCGGCCTTTAACTTAAAAGGTGGTATTGATGATGTTATTGAAGCAGGAGAAAAATTATTGACTGAAGCTTAATAATTTTTTTAAGAACGGGAGGAGGAAAACCTTTTCCTAAACTTAAACACCTATAGAATGCAATTAGAAATTATAACTCCGGTACATAAAATCTTTAATGGTGAAGCTGATTCTGTTCAGTTACCAGGTAAAGATGGAAGTTTTCAAATTTTAGACAATCACGCAGCCATTATTAGTACTTTGGTTGAAGGTGTTGTGAAAATTGAGATTCCGGGAAGCCATAAAAACCTTGATGAATTAAGCGGTCAGATTGAACGTGACAAAAGCGATGAAAAAGTTCTTCGCCTAAATATCAAAGGTGGTGTGGTAGAGATTCAAAATAATAAGGTTATTCTTTTAGCAGATTAATCTTTTCCATTTAAGTTTTTTAGTAAATTCAGGCTCATAATAATGGGCCTGAATTTTTTTTATACAATAATCCTTTTCGTATCTCTTTGCTGCCAAAGTTTTGGGCAAATTGGTGATCCTAAGAATGATCCCCTATCAAAACCCAGCATTTTCGATCCGATAATTTATTCTGGAATTGATTCCTTATTCCTCAAAGGTGAACTTAATTTTGGTTTGACTGGAGCAGGGCAGAAGCTGACTGTTTGGGAAGCCGAGCTCAATGGTTACCCAAAGCTGAATAATCCCTTAATTGATGGTAAATGGTTAGCAGGAGACAGTCAAGCTGGTTTTAGTGAACATGCGAATTCTTTAGCAGAATTGTTGTTTTCAAATATTAATTCCAAAGGGTTTCAGGGTATTGCTCCTCAAAGCCAAGCTGTGTTTTTTAATACCGATAATTTTTGGCAGGAATTTGCTGAAAACTGCCCCCAAATAAATTTATCACTACATCCGTATGCCCTAAACCCCGGTTGGCAAAATTTCAATGCTAAAAACGGCAAATTGTTTTGGAGTGGTTTGGAAGAGGTCAGTAAAAAGGAAGATTATAATTTTGGTTTTTATTCCCATGAAACCAGGCTTTGGGATAGTATTCTTTGCGAAAATCCTTTTCATTTGGCGATTAAGTCCGCCGGAAATTCAAGAGGCGAGCAAGGCGAAGGTCTTCACTTTTTTTACAGATCCAAAAATAATTCTACATCAGACTATTTTCTAGATTCTAGTTCTACCACTCGGCAAAAAGACGGAGCTGACATGGGTTATGATTGTTTGCCTGCCGTTTCTGTTTCCAAAAATTTATTGGTAATTGGAGCATTAAAAATGGGTAAAGAAGCCCAGAATTTGAAAAAAGAATTCATACCTCAAAAAGATTCTCCCTTTGGCCCCACGGATGATGGTAGAATAAAGCCCGATTTGATGGCCTTTGGTGAAAAAACAAGTCAAAGTGCGGCCTTTGTTGCGGGAGCCACTTTATTAGTGAACGAGCAGTATTTAGAAGTATTTAAGGAACCTGCTTCTGCTTTTATGTTAAAGTGCATTTTAATTCATACGGCAGATGAGCTTGGTAAATACAAAGGCCCAGATTATAAAATGGGTTGGGGCTTAATAAATGCCAATAAAGCGGTAAAATTGGTTTCACAGCCTGGGCGAAACCTAATTCAAGGAAATTTAAAAAATGGGGACAGTCTTCGGTATTTTGTTCGATTTAAAAAAGGAAAAAACTGTAAAGTAACCTTGGTTTGGAATGATCCTCAAGGCAGCCCTTTGGAATTTAGAAATGACCCGAATATGCTTAATAGTACAAAGTCTATGTTGGTGAATGATTTGGATTTAAAAATCACTGAACTGGTTTCTGGTTGTAGCTTGTTGCCATTTGTTCTTAATCCTTTAAGGCCAGACTTACCCGCTAAAAATGGCGTCAATTCCTTGGATAATGTGGAGTCATTAATTTGGGAATTGCCTTATGAAGGTTGGTATGAAATTGAAATTAGGCATAAGGGAGAATTGAAAGGAGGTTCTCAGGATTTTGCCTTGGCCATTTCAAATTTAGAATATGGATTTGCCTTCGATGGAAAAAATTGGTTTCCGCATAAACCGAATGAATTGGAACATCATTATCCAATATTAATATTAAAGGGAGGAAAGAATTTAGAAAAAAAAGAAATTGAGAAATTCCAAAATGTAAGTTTTGAGTAAAAAGAAGCCTTAATTAAAAATTCGAAGCACGCTACCATCGAAATTAGTTCCATATTGCTTCATTCCTAGGCTGGCTCCGGTTCCTGGCGAGCCATCAAACAACAAATATTTTTCTTTGCTGCAGCTGCATTCCAAAAAGGTATCGTCATCCGAAACAACCAATTGGCTGCAATTATCGTCAAAATGTTCTGGGCAAGCACGGTCGAAAACGGCAAAATCATCTTGGGTTCCGTTTACAAATCTTCTTATTATTACTAATCCTTTTAGGCCACCAGGATTATAAAGCCATCCTCCGGGGCTAGTCAGGTCGTAGCTTGCAGGATTATTCAGATAAATATACTCCTCCACATTCACATTTGGAAAATCAGATTGTTGACTTTTTTTACAAGATGAAGCAACTATTAAAAAAACCGATGTCCATAAGAAGAGAAATCGCATAGAAAACTAAATTTTTTGCTAAGTAAGATAATATTAACTGTAGAATTGTAAAAATTGTATAGATCGAGCTTAAAAAAAGGGTTTTCTTAAAGAAATGTTAACATGAACTAATTCATTTTCAGTGCGCTAATTGCAAATCCTCTAATATAGTGGGTTTTAGGCGTTGCAGATCACTGCGATTTTATGTTATATTTACGCGCCCTAATTAAAGATGGAGTAACATAAACTTAAAAAGTTATATGGTAAAAAAATTATTCACGCTGCTATTATCACTTGTTGTATGTAGCACTTTCGCACAAACGAGACCAGGGTCTCTAAAAGGTCAAGTCTTTGATTCTAAGACAGGTGAGACCGTTCCTTTGGCAAATGTTGTTATTAAGGATAACGGTGGAGCCATTGTAACTGGAGGTAGTGCCGACTTTGATGGAAAGTTCAATATCAATCCTATTACCTCTGGAACTTATACGGTTGAGGTGTCTTTTGCGGGATATGCCAAGTTGATTTTAAGAGATGTTAAGATTCAGCCAGACGCTGCAACATTGATGGATTTCAAAATCACAGAGGCTACTGAGGAACTCGAAGAAATCGTTTTGATTTATAAAGCGCCGCTTATTGATAAAACAAAGGCAAGTCATGTAACTGATGCTGAAGATATCGTCAATATGGCTGCTCGTGGAACGGGAGCTATTGCCGCTCAAGTGGCGGGTGCGGTTCAGGATGCGAACGGTAATATTCAGATTCGTGGCGCAAGACCAGAAGGAACTGTTTACTTTATTGATGGGGTAAAAGTCAGGGGTAGTGTAAACCTACCGCAAGCAGCAATTCAGCAACAAGAAGTAATAACAGGTGGTTTACCTGCACAATATGGGGATGCTCTTGGGGGAATTGTTAGTACAACTACAAGAGGTCCTAGTTCTAAGTTTTTTGGAAATGTAGAATATGTTACATCCTCTCCTTTTGATGATTATCATTTTAATCTAGCAGCCTTAACGGTTGGTGGACCTCTTTGGAAAAATGACAAGGATCAACCCATTGTTGGTTTTTTACTTTCTTCGGAGTTTCAATATAGAAAGGAGCCAAGACCAACTTCGGTACCTTATATAGAACTTGATGAAGCCTACCTAAGCGATTTGGAGGCCAATCCTTTGCAAATAAATCCTTCAGGACAAAGTGTTTTTTACAGATCAGAATTTACAACTGAAGATCAAATGTCTGATGTAAATGCCAGAAAAAACACTTTTGCTAATGAGTTTCGCCTTACAGGTAATATTCAGATTAAAACCACCGAAACAACAAACCTTACTTTAGGAGGTCGTTTTATTTACAGTGATGATAAAGCATCGAGTTACAGCAACCATATTTTTAATTACAATACAAATCTAGATGCATTGTCTTCAGATTGGAGTGCCTTTGCTAGATTTCAGCAAACTTTTGCATCTGAAAAAGATTCCAAAAGTTTAATACGTAATGCATATTATACAGTTCAGGTAGATTATTCCAGAAACTTCCGTGAAACTACAGACGGACGCTATGGGAATGACTATTTTAAATATGGTCATGTAGGAAAATTTGACCTTATTACTGCACCGGCCTATGTTTATGGACAAGATAGTACATCAGGTTTTGCAGGTTTTAGATTTGTGGGAAATGCACCTTTAGGAATTGAATTTGAGCAAGGCCAATACAATACTGTTAGAGGAAATTATACTCAACAATATTTTGATCTTGCACAGGAGTACCAATCCTTAACGCCTAGAACTATTGAACAACTAATTGGAAACTCAATTCCAGTAAATGGTACAGGTCCAAGATCGGTTTATGGTCTTTGGGGAAGTCCTGGTGCTATTCAAGGAAATTATTCCAAAACTCAAAACAGTCAGTTTAGGGTTACCGCTTCTACTAACTTCGATATTAAAGATCACTCCTTAATTGTAGGTTTTGAGTACGAACAAAGAAGCGATAGATCTTATACTCTTGCGGCTTCTGGTTTATGGACACAAATGAGATTATTGCAGAATGTTCCAAATAGTCAGTTGGATGTTGCAAACCCAATTTTGGTGAGAGACGCCAACGGTGTTTATCAGGATACAATCAATTACAACTATTTATATTCTGCAGATGATGCAAGTAGGTTTAACGAAAGTGTAAGAGCTGCAATGGGCTTAAATCCGAAAGGAACAGAGCAAATTAATATTATTGCTCACAATACACTCCGTATTCCTGGGCACTTCCATGTGACAGTCGTTGGTGGTACCGCATTAGCTTTTATGGCAGTAACTTATTACGTTATTCCGTTAATCTTCCAAAAGCG
>CAKZNE010000201.1 GCA_937129395.1 uncultured Cryomorphaceae bacterium
AATCTTGCGATAGCGAAGTTGAATAAGATTCAACCTGAGTATTTCGAAAGAAGTTTAAATTTGCAAAATCAAAGGCCCACGTTCTTAATTAACCTGAAAATTTGCCGTCTGGGGTTTACGCGTTAAGGATTTTGTCGAATGAAAAAGTTGTCTTCAATCAAAAGTTTAGCAAGGTAGAATGAACAAATTCTATAAAATATGGCTGTTCTCTCTCTTGTTCATGAATACAGTTCAGGCTCAAAATCGATACAGTAAAGTGTACTTTCCAGGAGAAAACTTCCCTTCTATTGCCGAAACCGATAGTGGATATGTGGTTATGGTGGCTTCCAATATTGTGCTCAATCGTCTGTTGATTCGTGAATTTAACAATCAAGGGAATCTGTTGGTTAGTGATTCGGTCGATTTTAATGGGGTTATAGATAACAAGGGACACTCTATTCATAGAATAAGCAGTAATAGCTATATTTTTGCCCAAACTGTTTTTTACAATGGGGACTCAACAAGAATTAGCCTTTTAAAATTTAACAGTAAAAATTGGGATACGGTAAAAAGTGCTGAATTTAAATTTGGACTGCTAAAAGATCCCACCGTTAAAAGCTTAGAACCCTCCATTGATAGCGCAAAATTTGTGTTAACTGGAAATTCTTCAATTCCTGGAGTATTGGTGAATTTAGATCTCCTTTTGGCTCAATTTGATACCAGTTTTAATTTGATCTGGGAGAAAACCTATTCCGACAATTTGGTAAATGCCAACGGAGGTATACAAGGTGGGGCAGTTTTACAATCCAAAGATAAAGGTTGGATAATGAGCACTTTTTCCGACTATCTAAATTCATTCAGAAAGGGGTTTATCCTTAAAACTGATAGTATAGGAAATGAACTTTGGAGGAAGGAAATCTTTTCAAATCAGCCGACCACATTTAACAATATTATAGAGAAAAACGATGGTTCATTTTTAAGCATTAGTGAAAAGGTCGTTACCTCACAAGGGGGATTTCCTAGTGATATCGAGCAATTGCGTTTCGTGAACTTTGATGCAAGTGGCAGTGTATTATTAGATACACTAATTGGGCCCAAACTTCAATATTTTGGAGTTGCAAGGGTCCTCAAATTGCCTGGTAGGGATCTTTTGGTTTTAGGTATTACCTATGACGGTGGTCAATCTCAAGGTTTAATTTATCGTTGTACTGAAAATGGAGATAGCATTTGGATGAGAAAATATTATTACGATGATTGGCAAGATCTATCTCAGATTTATACCGGAATTGTACAAAAGGATAGTAGTATTGTTTTAGCAGGTGCCTTTGCAGATCAAGTGAATACCCAAACTGGCGGAATTTATTTGTGGCTTTTAGGGTTAGATAAGTATGGTTGTTTACAACCTGGCTGCCATAATATAGGTGTTGATGAACTCTTAATCCCCAAGACACCCAATTTTGAGATTTACCCAAAACCAAGTTCTGGAGAGTTAAAAATCACTTGGAATCAAAAACAAGATGCAAGGAACTTCCCATTGGATTTTGAGATAATAGGCTTGAATGGAAAAATAATTCTAAAAAGAAAAATCAATGAGCATTCAGGAAAAGAATTTTCAACCAAGCTTCCAGGTCATATATCCAACGGAACCTATATCATTGTTTTGAGTTCCAATGAAAAGGTTCTACTTAGAGATCAATTTTCATTAATGAGATAAATTCATTGTATTTTTAGAAAGTTTTATTTTCCCTTAGAAACTTATTATTTAAATTTTATAAAAGGACACAATAGTAGAATGAACAAATTCTATAAAATATGGCTCTAACCCTTTCCTTCTATTGGGTTGTTTGCTATTTTCAATCCATTACCTCAGGCCAATAAAAAATATTTACCCCATAAATTGAACCTTTCAAATTTTTAAGTGTAGAACTAGTATAACCACCATTCTAAGGAAGAATTTTTCCTTGGCCAATGGTTTTAAACTAATCCTACCCAAATGAAATATTCGTTTTTTCTTACTTTTTTACTATCCTCCCTATTTTCCTTTGCTCAATCAAAATTATCAAACCCAGAGGAGGATTGTGAATTTGTTCTTCCTTGGACTTGTAATGAATGCACTTTTAATTGGACAGGAGAATGTTTAAACAACCTACCCCAAGGCAACGGAGTTTTAACAGTTTTTCATGGATCTGATGAAATAATGAGATATGAGGGCGAAATGGAGAAAGGGACATTTAACGGTGAAGGTTACTACAAAGATGGAATGAACGAAATGGAAGGTGTGTTTGAAAACGGAAATTTTATTGATAACAATCCCTATGCACTTCAACGAAAAGCAATAATTGATACTATTTCCTTTAATGACACTAAGGATTGGGAACTAAAATCACAATTTACCAAGCAAATTGACAACCTGCATTTTACTTTTCCGTCCAAAGGATATGGCTACACAAATCGCGATAAACTCCTAAAGGAATGTGTGGACGCTTTTAATGCAAATTGCAAGATTATTAATGACCCTGACTATACCGAGTTTACCCAAATAATTTTCGTGGATTCTAAAAAAGAAATGTTACTGCATTCTGGACTGTACATAAAAGGCGGGGCTGCCAATATTTACAGAAGAACTGTACATATGGTAGTTTTCGATAATGGTATCGAAAGTGAAAAGAGAACCAATCCTCCAATAAAACACGAAATAATGCACATGGTTTCCATGACGGCTTGGGGAATTCCTCCCATCAATGTTACTTGGTTAAATGAAGGCTTAGCCACTTATGCTGGAGACAAATGTTCGGGATATTCGGTGTCAGAGTTATACCGATTTTTTCTAGAAAAAAAGATGCTGGTTTCCATGGACTCCCTGTCCGAAAATTTCTATCAAATTGAGGAAATGATCGGCTACCATCAATCCGCATGCATTGTAGAATATTTAATTGAAAACTATGGAATAGAAAAGCTGGAAGCCTTATGGAAAAATGGACTTACAAGTTTTGAAAACATCTATGGTCTTTCCTTTTCTCAAATGGAAATGGACTTAAATAAACATATCCTGAAGAAACATCCGCTTGTACCAAATATTGATTGGTCTGTTTTAAAGGAAGGTTGTAAATAGCAAATTAGATGAAAAAATTAGCCCTTTACTTCTTAATATTAGGCTTTGCACCAAGCTTATTCTCACAGAAAATTACCGAAACAGTAAAATATTCTGATTCTGGAAAACTGATTAAACCAAGTTTATTTGCAAACCTTGGGAAATCTTGTTCTACTCCAGATGGAATGGCCCTAGATGCCAAAGGCCATCTTTTTTTAGCTGTTACCAATTATGATTCCTTTGAAAAATATGGAAGCAAAATTTTAAGCTTCGATAAAAACGATAAGCCCTTAACTTGGTATGACGAGCTACCCCTTCACCCCATTACAAAAAGAGTTCATCCTATGGGAATTGAATTTGGAGAAGATGGAAATCTTTATATCGCAGATAATCAAAGTTTCACAGGGCTGGCCAACCAATCTAGAATACTTAGGGTAATTGTAGAAAATGGAAAACCAGTAAGATCGGAGGTTTTGGTTGAAGGATTGAATTTTGCCAATGGGATAAGAATCAACAATAATAGAGTTTATGTTACCGATTTTAGCTTTGCTAATTCCTTAGAAAGTGGTGTTTATGCTTTTGACTTGAAAGAGCTTAACCAAGCTAAAATAATTTTAAAGGAGGCATTAAAACCCAAGTACTTAGTGAAAAAATTCCCGGCAGGCATAGATGGAATTGCATTCGACAAGGACGGAAATTTATATGTGGGTCATTTTAATTCTGGAATTATAACCAAAATTGAATTATCAAATAAAGGAAAAGTCCAATCTCAAAAAGTACTTTTTGATTCCGAAAAATTAAACTGTGTAGATGGCATGTATTATGACCAAACACGAAATTCCATTTTTTTCGCAAACCTATCCAACAATAGTGTCCATCAACTGGATTTGAACAGCAATACCATCCATTTAATTTGGATAAATGAAAATTCCAATGGCGCAGATGGGCTGCTGGACAATCCTTGTGAAACCATTATTTACAAAGGAGATTTAATAGTAGTAAGTTTTGATACTTTTAAAGGGGTAAAAAACTTCGAAGTGGATGAGTTTAATACTATTTCGAAAATTAAATTAAGGGATTAGTTGTTTGTTTTTTTATGGGTTATCTGAGTTTTTTTGGTGGTGGGGTGCTAGCTTATTGGTTTTTTTCAGGGGATTCTATTTTACTCTTTTGATTTCGAAAAAAACTGAATTGCTAAACCAAAATAGCAACTATTGATCTTCTTTTTGGTAATCATTATTTTTATTGAAACAAAAAATAGTGATATCCAAAACTTTGTGATCCTAGTATTGAATTGATAAAATTTCGGTTTCCCAAACTCGTTTGTCATCGCTTAATTTAAGCAGGTAATGCCCTGGCTTTAAATCTGACACATCAATTTTGCGAATTACTCCAGTTTCACTTTCCAGATCTTTTTGAATCATCAATTGCCCATGGAGATTATATATTTCTAGGTTCAAAATTCCTAGGCGACTATTTTCTGAATTAACCCATTTTAAATTCAAATTATCCTTTGCTGGATTTGGATAAAAAGCTAAGTGAATATTTGCAGAACTCTTTTCCAACAAACCAATATCATCGCATCCCGGTGAATCACACCCATGCTTATCAACTTTAAGTATCCAGTTATAAAGACCCCTATTGGTGGGATTATTATAGGTATCAAAAAAGGCTCCCGCCATAATTAAACCCGTATCCGCGGTTGACTTTAAACTATAAAGGGCACTACCATCTTGCGGATCGCCATAACTGTAGAATCTATGCCAAATGCTATCACCATCTTCAGAGAATTTATAAACATGCCCTTGCATACCATTTTCGAGTGTCCCTCCTCCTGTTACAAAATTGCCATCTAAAGTTTTGGTAAATCCAAAAGTCCCAAAATCGTGGATGGTCGGCCCTAAAAGAGTATCCTTTAAAGTTTGGCCCATTTCATTAATAATTCCAAAACGCATGCGACTATTATCTGAATTAATTAGCTCCTCACCTACATAAATATACTTACCGTCAGTACGTTTCCCTAGCTGAACTCCACTAGTTCCAAAATGAGTTGTTTTTTTGGGGTTTATGATCTTGGACCATTGTAAAATTCCAACACTATCTACTTTAAGAATTTGTCCTTTAATAATTGTAGGAGAATTCGGAAAAGTAGTATTAAGTGCCCCTAAAAGAAAACCCTTGTCAGAAGTTGGTTCCACATCAAAACCCCAATAACCGCCTACAGTGTTTCCAGGTCTTTTATATTCCCGCTCCCATTTCAGGTTAAATGCAGTATCAAAACAGGCCAATAAAAGACTAAAGCGGTTTACCTCCCGATAAACATACCCTGTTATATAAATTAAGCTGTCACTAAATTTATGCAAGCCCCAGATTTGGGATTTTAAACTGTCTTGAAATCTATATTTTTTGGATTTAAGGATATTTAATTGTGCATCAAACTCAACTAATTGAACACTAACCGTATCGCTGGATTGAAATAATGTTTGCGCATAAATAATACGATTGGAATCTATTTCTTCTAAACACTTTCCGCAAGCGCTAATCGTGAAATTGAAATCTATAGAGTCATGCAAAATTACAGCTCCATCCGCATCAAATTTCCAAGCATTAGCAACAGATCTGTCTTTATTGTGACGGGTGATAGTCAAATATTGTCCATTTTCAAGAACCAACAGTTCGGGTAAAACATCTCCACTATAAACAGCCGTATCCCAAATGGGTTTTAATTGTGCCGAGCAAAAGTTAGACACAATTAATACATAGGCTAGAAGAAATATTGATTTTTTCACTTTATCAAAGTTAATGGAAGTATTTCAATCGCATCTTCATTTGAAAGAACCGTTAATACGTATTTTCTTGGTGGTTTGTTCGTGAATAAAAATTGTTTAGACAGGATTCTTATTTTGGTCGGACTTGCCCGGCTAGAATCTTTATTTTCTAATTCTCTTGGTTAATCTAGTCTGAACTGATTCCTTAAATCTTTGTAAAGATTCATGATTTTACATGGAATAAAATAGCCTCCCCGATTCGTTCTTTATAAATGAAAATTAGCTTGTACAGGGTTTCCCAAAACAAATAGCTGAAAGAGCCAGTATTTAACTATCTCATACCGGGCTGGATATAAACTGTAGAAATGCAAAACATCGCGTCTCAAAACTTATAGTTTGCCCCTATTATTAATTACCTGGGGATGACTGAAAATTTTCTTTCTGCGCTTTGGAGTGATGGCACTATTGGCTTGGAAAACATTGCTAAATCCGTGCTGAAATGCTACTAAAAAAAGACCTGGCGGCTTTCCCAATTCTTGCTTTAATTCAAAAAAAACCAAAAAGTGAAAACCAATACTATTAATTTTTCCCCTTAGTTACCTTAAATCAAAAAACTATGTTTGATATGTAATATGCAAAAAGCATAAACGGAGTTAAAAAAACACCTTGACTCCGTTTATGTTTTTTTCTAAAAACCCGTTACTGGGTTTTCTGGGCTTTTCGGTTTGCCAGGTACACAGCAGCTATTAAATAACGTATTTTCAATGTTAACATTAGTATTTGAAGGGTCTAAAAAAGGTCCTTGATAGCTCCATTGAACCACAAACTCATAACAACCCTCATCGAGCCAAACTCCAGTGAATTCAAAGAATAATGGAAAGGTACTTGAGGTGTTACTTGCAAATACCGAATACGGACTTGTTGATCCTTGAGGTCTAAAATACAGGGTGTAATCGCAACCTGCTATAGGAAATGACGTTTGTTCCGTTACATCCACCACAACAGTCGACCCGTTTTCATCATCACAGTTCAGATCCCAACTGTCTTGCACCACATGCTGTTCAACTCCACTCTCACTTTTGAGTCTTACGTCATTTGTTTTCTCATTTAATTCCTCCTTACTACAAGAAGCAAAAGCAATTGCCAAAATAGGGATGGAGAGTGCCGAGATTTTCATTCTAAAATTCATAACTTATTATTTTAATTATTAATACTTAGTTCAATATTACCTTCTTTCAGCGTTCTGTCCTAGCTATTATTCACCAAGCTCGGAATATCTTTTACTAAGCATGCTTTTTGTTTAACCAACAACACCCTTCCCATGATTCTTTTTGATTTCTTTGGCATTTAAAAGGTTTAATCTCACCAGTCTGTGACTTTAAAATACTTAATTTCAACGATCCTTTGATTTTTTTTGATTGGTTGGGGCAAGATTCTACCAATTATAAGTTTGCTTCTGATAAAAGACTTAAAAAGCAAGGCCCTAATTTTGTTTAATGGAGTGTTCGGCAAGGAAATCCAAAAAAAAAGAGTCGCTTTTTAATGTGCTTAGCAAAGCAATCTTTGATGCCATTTATTCTTCCTTAAATCCCCCTTTTAAAGCATATTTCCGGTGGGTTTGCCCAATATGAGTCTAAAAAAAATGTTTCAACAATAATAGCCAACTCATTTTCCGTAGGATAGGATTGAAAAAAAACTGAGCTTCTCTTAGGGCCAGATTAGTCAATTTTTAAGGTTTTAACTTTTTTAGATGATTGTTAGACCCAAAAACAAAAAAAGCCGACTAAAAAAAGTCGGCTTTTTCTTTCTGTACAGGCGGAGAGACTCGAACTCTCACACCTCGCGGCACTAGATCCTAAGTCTAGCGTGTCTACCAATTCCACCACGCCTGCATATTTCCTTACGAGCTTGGTTGCAAAGGGGCGGCAAATATAATTATTTTCTTTTTTAACAAGCTAATTAAAATAAGAAATATTCTTGCGAGGATAGATCAGCTAGAATAATTACTTTTGTAGCTCTTTAACAAGCCTCTATGAAATCCTTTGATTTAAATACACTTGATGGAAAAACGGCCCACGCCCACCTGCTTGGCGCTATTGGACCAAGACCCATTGCTTTGGCAAGTACTATAAGTGCAGATGGAGAGGCAAATTTAAGTCCCTTTAGTTATTTCAATGTGTTCAGTTCCAACCCGCCTGTCCTCATTTTTTCCCCGGCCAGACGAGTTAGAAACAACACCACCAAACACAGTTTGCACAATGCGGAGCAAACCAAAGAAGTGGTTGTAAATGTGGTTAATTTTGACATTGTAGAACAGGTTTCTTTGTCGAGCACAGAATATGCTGATGGTGTGGATGAATTTGTAAAGTCTGGATTAACGCCCATTCCTTCGGAGGTAGTAAAACCATTTCGTGTAAAAGAATCTCCAGTTCAGTTTGAATGTAAAGTGAATCAAATTGTGGCTTTGGGTGATGGTGGTGGTGCAGGGAACCTTATTATATGTGAGGTTTTAAAAATGCATATCAATGAATCTATTTTGGATAGTAATGACAGGATAGACCCAGACAAAATTGACTTGGTAGCCCGAATGGGTGGAAATTGGTATTGCCGTGCAAGTGGCGCCTCCCTTTTTGAAGTGGAAAAACCATTATCCACAATTGGAATTGGAGTGGATCAGATTCCGAAACGGATTAGAGAAAGCATTACACTTACTGGAAATGATTTAGGTAAACTCGGTAATGTAGAACGACTTCCGTCTGATGAAGAATTGGAAGATTATTGTAAAGGAAATAGCATTCAAGATATTTTCAGTAGTTGCACAGACGGTTTGGAAGTGAGAGAGCAGTTACATCAATTGGCTCAGGATTTATTGTCGGACGGCAAAGTTGAAGAGGCTTGGAAAGCTTTATTATGTGATAAATTAAATAGAATATAGATTAATGGAAGTAAGTGGATCAATCAAAAAAGTAGGAGACGTTCAAAGTATTACGGACACTTTTAAGAAACGTGAATTAGTAGTAACTACTGAGGAGCAGTACCCTCAGCATATTTTAGTGGAATTTACTCAAGACCGTACCAACCTATTGGACAGCTATAGTGTTGGCGATAAGGTTAGTGTAGGAATTAACTTAAGAGGTCGTGAGTGGACATCCCCACAGGGAGAAGTAAAATACTTTAATACTGTACAAGGATGGAGAATTGAGAAAAAAGCAAATGAGCAAGCTGCTCCTGCTGGCGAAATGCCTCCAATGCCCCCAATGAATGATGAAGAAGATGATCTTCCATTCTAAGTAAAACCCTTTTATAACATTTTATTTGAAACCCGAGCATAGTCTCGGGTTTCTCTTATCTAATAAATTGGTTTACAGATCGAAAACATGTAAGAGTGTTGATTTTAGACCAACCACATTTTTATATTTGGCGGATAATTAGATTCAATGGCCTACCCCATCAAAAAGTTCCTAACGCTTTTTTGTTTAATATTCTTCGGATTAAATTCCAACCCATTAAAAGCCCAACATCCTGTTGAGGTTGTGGAATATTCTACCTGGTTTAATACCATTACCGAAGCAATTAGCTATTTAGAAACTAAGATTATTGTAACCGATATAACGGTTCAATTAAATTTAACCGACTATAGCAACGAGCCTTCCTATATAAGCACTCAAAATATCCAAATGAATGGTTTTCATTTAACCATTGAAGGAAACTATCCTGGTGAAAAATCGAGGATATTAATGGACGGCAGCACCCCTCATGTTTTTGACAATCACCTTTCTAATTTTACCTTAAGAAATATTGTCCTCGAAGGAGCGGATCCAGCGAATATTGGCGGAAGTATTTTTCGTCAAAAAGGAAATGAGGAAAATATTAATCTTGATTATGTTGATTTAATTGGAGGCTATTGCGGAATTAGAGCTACCACAAAAATTAACGAATTGCATTTAACGAATATTAGCTCCAGTCGTGTTCCTCATGGCACCTTTAGATTGGGAAATGGAAGTTTTGATGCCAGCAGAAAAGACACAATGGTTTGGGAAAGAGATTCCATTGACTTTGATATGTGGAATGTAGAAATAAGGAATATTGTTCTTTTGGACGACCTTAATAATGATACCATTCCAGGTTCTACAGAATTATACAATGGCTTTTTACTTTTAAAGAAAATCTATAATCTTAGTATAGACAGCATTGTTGCTCCAAATGGAAATGGTGGTGGCGTGTTATCAATTGAAAATAGTCGAAACCTTAGTATCTCCAATGTAAATGTTCCAGAATTCGGCTACAACAGAGCTTCAAGCTCAGGTTTTTATATTTTTAAATGTGATTCGGTTGAAATTTTCAATAATGTAATTCAGACTAAATACGGGGATACTCATTCCCATGTGGCGTATCACTTAATTATTAGCGATCAAATCTCATTTTGCCATAATACCGGTGTTTCTTCCCGGTTTAATGATCGAATAATATTTGGTTACCAGCTTAGTCGTATCAATAATTTTGAAGGCAACTTGTTAAAAATGAGAGACTACGCCTGCATTATTGGCTTTAGAACTTTCGATGGATATACCGCTACAATGTCGAATGATTGGAGGGTAGTTCGGGAAAATGCCTGGTCCAATAGCGCAGATTACCTGCCTGTTCTTAATCTTGATGATTTAGATTCTCGTACCTATATAATTACTCATGCTGGTAAAGCCACCAAGGTAAACCAAGTTGAATTCGACACTTACCAAAACAACTATCAAAAGGGAATCGGGTCTGTGTCGGGTTACCCATCCAACCTAATTTCATTTAAGCCCAATACCTATTATTTGGAAGATGGAAGTTTAGGTAGAAACATTGTTAGCCATACCCGAATTAGTTTGGACATTATGGAAAACCAAAGAAACAATCCTACGGATGCTGGAGCCTATGATGCCAATTCCTTTTCTGATGTTGGAATTATTGAAAAAATAAAGAAACATGAACTTAGTTTATACCCAAACCCAACGAATGGAAAATTTTCGGTAGAACTCTATTCTAGTTTCAACACCTTAAAAATTCAGGTTTTTGATTCCTCAGGAAGAGAAGTAGGTTATAATTCCGTGCAAAAATCTTCCCCTGGAGGTTCTACTTTGGTAGAAATTGATTTAGGACTCCATTCCACAAAAGGCCTTTATTTAGTTCAATTCAACACAAACAAAGGAATCTTTAAACAAAGCTTTATCGTTAAATAGTCTTTCAAACTATTTAATTCTTAATTTTCCAGGGACAAAAAATAGTCCCATGAAATTTTCGGAACGTTTTGAATCTATTTTCAAAAGAATCCTTCCTAGTCCATTTACTATTGCAGTAGTTCTCACGCTGTTTAGCATTGTAATGGCCCTAATTTTTTCCGAATCTCCGAATGGGGAGAATCACTTTATCAATGTAATGGGCCATTGGGAAAAAGGAATGTGGGACTCTGGACTATTAGCTTTTGCCATACAAATGATGCTCATGCTGGTTTTGGGCCACACCTTAGCTTTATCTCGTTTTGTTTCCCAATTAATAGATAAGATTATTGTTTACGGATCTAGTCCTGCAAAAGCTGCTTGGTTGGTTACTTTTTTCACCTTATTATTGGCCTTTTTCAATTGGGGATTGGGATTAATTTTCGGAGCAATAATCGCACGCAAGGTTGGTGAGAAATTCTCAAAAGAAGGCGGGAAATTGAACTATGCGCTTATTGGCGCGGCGGGTTACTCTGGTTTGATGGTTTGGCATGGTGGAATCTCTGGAAGTGCTCCGGCAAAAGCTGCAGAATCTGGAAATTTAAAAAATATGATGTCCGGCATATTACCAGAAAATGAATTAGCGGCTTTACCCGATATAATTGGCTTCAATGAAACTGTTTTCAGCAGCATGAACATCAGCTTATTTTTTGTTTTACTCCTTCTTTTACCTTTATTAATGGCTTGGTTGGCACGAAGAACATCATCCAAGGTGATAGAAGTTTCGCAACAGGAACAAAGTATTCACATCCCTAAAAAGGTTTTTGTTGGCGCAGAAAAATTAGATCACAGCAAGTTTTTATGTATAGGTTTTGCCGCTCTTATTTTGGCCTATACCTTATATATTCCCTTTTCTTTTGAAAGCTTTAGTTGGGGCTTTATTAATCCTAATTATATCAATCTTCTTTTATTGGGACTGGCTCTTTTATTTCATTCCAATTTTTCTAATTTTCTAAAAGCGATAGACAAGGCTATTGGTGGTGCATCAGGAATATTAATTCAATTCCCCCTTTATTTTGGAATTATGGGAATAATGAAATACAGTGGTTTGATTGGAGAAATAAGCGGTTTTTTTAGCAGCATTTCCAATACCACCACATTGCCATTATTTACTTTTTTTAGTGCAGGTATTGTAAATGTTTTTGTGCCCAGCGGAGGCGGGCAATGGGCCATTCAAGGCCCTATATTAATCCAAGCCGCAGAAAGTCTTCAAGTTCCTTTGGCTAAAAATATTATGGCCATGTCTTACGGTGACCAAATTACCAATATGCTCCAACCTTTTTGGGCATTACCCCTTTTGGGAATTACCGGATTAAAAGCAAGGGAAATAATTCCTTACACTCTTATTTTAATGTTAGCAGGTACCATTTTATTCATTCTAGCCTTAGTCCTTTTTTGATGCCAGTTTACCAATTAGATAAAAGATTATGGTTCCCGGAGGAGGATGAATATGAGGAGCATGGAGTGGTTGCAGTAGGTGGAGATTTAAGCATTCCTCGATTGATATTGGCTTATCAAATGGGCATTTTCCCTTGGTATAATCCAGACGAGCCAATTACTTGGTGGAGTCCTGAAAAAAGAATGGTTTTAAAACCAAATGAGGTGAAAATTTCAAAGTCATCACGCAATCTTTTAAATAGAAATATTTTCGAAATAAAATTTGATACGGCCTTTGAGGAAGTTTTAAACCAATGCCAAAACATTAAACGAAAAGACCAAGATGGAACATGGCTGAATGAAGATTTGAAAGCTTCGATTCTAGACCTGCATAAATTAGGATTGGCTCATAGTGTGGAATGCTGGAAAGAAGGCAAACTTGTTGGCGGCTTATACGGAATTTCTCTTGGTAAAATGTTTTTTGGCGAATCCATGTTTTCGAAAGAAAGTAATGCCAGTAAAATGGCTTTTATAGGATTGTGTCAAAAACTTGAGAGCCTAAATTTTAACTTGCTCGATTGCCAAATTTACAATGCCCATTTAGAAAGTTTGGGGGCCTATGAAATTGAAAGAAGTCGTTTTTTAAAGGTGGTTAGATCCAATGATTTGGAAAGTACAATAAAGGGCAGATGGGAGAATGTTTAAGCTTTATTCTGCCTTACATCTAGAGCATCTCTTAGGGAGTTTCCCAGCATCATAAAGGCCAATACCAAAAGCATGATTGCTATTCCTGGCGTGATTGCTAGATAGGCCTTGTCCACAATTAAATAGGCATAATGATCTTTAATCATACTACCCCAACTAGGAATTGGAGCTTGAGCACCGATTCCTAAAAAACTAAGGCCACTTTCAATTAATATTGCGGCGGCAAAATTAGCTGCAGAGATTACAATAACGGGTGCCAAAACATTGGGAAGAAGGTGCTTAAAAATGATCCTCAAATCACTAAAACCCAACACCTCGGCTGCTTTGATATATTCCTTTTCCTTAGCACTCAATATTTGCCCCCTAACCACCCTTGCTACTTCCACCCACATGGTAAATCCCACTGCGATAAAAACTTGCCAAAATCCTTTTCCCAATACCAAAGTAATGGCAATAACAAGTAAAAGTGTAGGTATAGACCAAACAACATTAATAAACCACATTACAATTTTATCTACGGTACCACCATAATATCCAGCAATAGCTCCTAGGGGAATTCCAATAAAAAGAGAAATTAAAACGGAAACAAATCCCACCGAAAAGGAAATCCTAGTCCCCAATAATAAGCGGCTTAATAAATCTCTTCCATATTTATCCGTACCCAAATGGTAAACTTTCGTTTCAATATTGTTTTCCTCAGAAAAACCGTTTTCTCCAAACTTTTCTAAGTCTAGTTGTTTTTCCAATCCCTTGCCAATTTCGGAATATTCTACATAAGAAATTGTATTGCCAATTCGCTCAAAACTATTTATAGGGATGTTTTTTAATTTGGTGTTTTCACCTAAAAACAGGGAATAAAAAAAACCAACTTCTTCGATATTTGCCTTTGGCAATTTTAGCATTTCCACCTCAAAGCCCGGTTTCTTTCCTGCCAAAGAAAGCTGCATTTCATTGGCGTTTGGGCTAGAATCTGGGATTATTAAATAGGCAAATACACTCACAAAAAAAGCAAGAAGGATAATGATCATCCCTCCTGCTCCCAATGGATCTCTAATAATTTTTTTAAATACTTTTTTCTGGGACAAGAATTTTTAACTTAAATCCAAAGCTACGGAATAAGCTTCGCTCAAATAAATATCATTTTTCAAGCTTTTAAACCATTGTTCGGCTTCTTTTCTTTTTTCTTCATTTTCCTTCCAAAGGGCTTGGTCACCCGTATTTCCTGTAAGGATAAGGTCTTCTTCTGATTTTCGAATGCCTTTGTATTTTTCAGATTTTTTACGAAAGGCTTCTCTTTCGGCTCTAAACTCTTTAAAATTCAAATTCACCACCGAATTTTCTTGCTCGTCTCTCAACCATTTCGCATATTCATCGATAAGGTCGAACTTTTTATTATCCTCAATTCTTTCGTTGCTATTGTCTATTGCCGCACTATATTTTTCGGTCCCTTTTTCCCAAACATCATATTTGGCAGTTTCAATTTCATCATAAGGCAAAGCAAAATCCTGTTCGCGTTCTCCAAATTTGATATAGGAGTAATTATCTGGAACCACAATCTCTGGGTTTACACCTTTCAATTGAGGAGTACCTCCATTAATTCTATAATATTTTTGAATGGTAAGTTTCAAGGCTCCAATAGGTTTTAAGTCATTATTATTTCCGCCCAAAGCTCTGTCCATATCAAAAACATTTTGAACTGTACCTTTTCCAAAAGTGGATTTACTTCCTATAATAACTCCTCTTTTATAATCCTGAATGGCAGCAGCAAAAATTTCCGAAGCGGAGGCGCTTAGTTGGTTTACCATAACTACCAATGGGCCATCATAAGCCACATCATTATCCGTATCTCTTAAAACCCTTGGTCTTTTACCCGGCGCTTTTACTTGAACTACTGGTCCGTTTTTAATAAATAAACCTACGATATCTACGACTGCCTGTAGCGAACCGCCACCGTTATTTCGTAAATCTAAAACAATGCTTTTTACATTTTCAGCCTTTAGTTTTTCAATCTCTTTGAGCATGTCCTTCGCACAATCGCGGTTACTGTCCTCATAAAAATTAACATAAAACTTAGGCAAACGGATATAGCCAACTTTGTTATCGCCTTCCCCAATAACGGCAGATTTTGCGAAAGTGGCTCCAATTTCTACAACATCTCTAATAATGGAAATAACCTCCTTCGACCCATCCATTTTCTGAACCGTAAGAATAACCTCGGTTCCTTTTGGTCCTCTAATATATTTAACGGCTTTTCTAACACTCATTCCAACCAAATCCACCTCATCTTCTTTGCTATTATCCCCCTGTTTTACGGCAACGATTTTATCACCCACTTCAAGGTCACCTTGTTTCCAACACGCACTTCCGGTAATAACTTTGGTAATGGTAACATAATCTCCTTTTTGCAATAGTTGGGCTCCAATACCTTGAAGTTGACCTGTCATGCTTATTTCAAAATCTTCTTTTTTCTCCGGAGCAAAGTACTGTGTATGAGGATCATAAATATTTGTAATCGAATTTACATAAACCGCGACCCAATCCATTCTGTCCAATTCCGATAAAGACTCGTGCCAATCATTATGAAGTTCCAATTCCTTTTCTCTGGCATCCTTTTCCAATTCTTTAAAGGATTTAATTACCACTGAAGTATCCTTTTTCTCTACTGCATTTTCCTGCTCTTCTATTTTATCTTCGATACGGTTTAATACTCTATTTTTCAAGTATTTTCTCCATCTGTTTTTAAGTTCTTCTTTATTGGAAACAAAGTCTAATTTTTCATCATCTGTTTCAAAATTCTCCTTCATTTCAAAGTCAAACTCCTTTCCTAAAATTTCTTGATAATAGCTCTTTATTTCTACAAATCTTTCATTGTAAACGGAATAAGCTTCGTCGAAAAAATCCAACTCGGCTGTTCTTAATTCATCATCTAAATGTTTGCGATGCTTGGAAAGTTCTGTAACATCCGATTCCAATAAAAACCTTTTACTGTAATCTATATTCTCTATAAAATGATCAAAAACCTTCTCTGAGAAATCATCATTAACAATTTGAGGGGAAAAATGGGACTGATTTAACACCCCATATATTAAGTTTAAAATAACTTTATCCTTCTTACTTGTATCATCTTCACCAGAAAAGCTGAAGCCAAGAGCCAGTGCTGCAAACATTCCCAGCACAAAAAATTTAATCTTATTCATTATTCCTTTTTCATTATTCCTTAGAACGTTTCGAAATTAAGGAAAGTCTAACAATTCCAAAGCTTTTATTTTTGATATTTGCAGTCCCTAATTCTGCCAAACTAATTCATTTAACGAAAGGCGTGCGTCCTTGTTCTGCCTTTAAGATTATTTTAACACTCCAAAAAAAAATTCATGTTTAAAAAATGGCTTTTGCTATTGTTTTGTCCGCTGGGACTTTTCGCTCAAAATAGCTATACCATAAGTGGTTATATAAGAGATGCATCCGACGGGGAAGAACTCATAGGGGTTAACATTTCCATTCAAGATATTAAAGTTGGAACCTCTACAAATGTATACGGTTTCTATTCCCTTGAAGTTCCTGAAGGCAAACACGATTTAGTAATCCAATATATAGGTTACCAAACCCATACTGAGACCATCGATCTTTCTGGGAACTACCGTTTTGATCTTGAACTAAAAGAATCTTCTACTCAATTAAATGAAGTGGAGATTACAAGTGAAAGGGCTGATAAAAATGTTAGCGATGTTCAAATGAGTGTTACCAAATTGGATATAAAAGAAATTCAAAAAGTACCTCAGCTTTTGGGCGAAACTGATGTTATCAGGACTCTAACCTTATTACCGGGAATTTCTACGGTTGGTGAAGGGGCTAGTGGTTTTAATGTTAGAGGCGGGGCAGCTGATCAAAATTTGATTCTTTTGGATGAAGCGCCTGTTTATAATTCTTCCCACCTTTTCGGCTTCTTTTCCATTTTTAATGCTGATGCCATTAAAGATGTACAAGTTTTTAAAGGTGGAATTCCTGCCCAATACGGTGGCCGATTAAGCTCGGTTGTAGACGTGCGCCAAAAGGAAGGGAATTCCAAAAAATTTGCTGCGAATGGTGGTTTGGGTTTACTTTCTTCTCGATTATTAGTGGAAAGCCCTATTGTAAAGGATAAAGCTTCCTTTATGGTTGCAGCAAGACGATCTTATTTGGACGTATTTTTAGGACTATCTCCAAATGAAGACATCCGTGAAAACATTTTGTATTTCTATGATCTAAATGCAAAGGTAAACTGGAGAGTTGGCGAAAAGGACAGACTTTTTCTTTCCGGTTATTTTGGCCGTGATGTATTTGGTGTTTCTAACCTTGTTGGTTTTGACTGGGGAAATGCTACAGGAACCTTACGATGGAACCATATTTATAATGAGAAAATGTTTTCCAATCTTACATTAATATATAGTGATTATAATTATGCCATTGGAACACCTGAAGACGACACTAGCTCAAACAAGTTTAAATTAACTTCTAGAATTAGAGATTACCATTTAAAAAACTCTTATAACTATTATTTAAACAGTTCCAATAAAATTGATTTTGGGGTGGAGTTTATCGGATATGTATTTAATCCTGGAAGGATAGAGGCAAGCTTTACTCCAGACCCTATCGTTCTCCAATCGGAATATGCTTTAGAGCCCAATTTATACATCAGCCATGAATACAAGCATAACGACAGACTAACCGTTCAATATGGACTTCGATATTCAGCTTTTTACTCCCTTGGTGAATTGAATTCTCGAAACTACCAAAACGAAGAATATCCAGATGAAAGGGAAATAATTGACACTACAAAATTCAATTCGGGAGATCTTGTAAAAGGTTTTACAGGATTACAAGGCTTGGAACCTAGGTTTGGAATTAACTATTTATTGAACGATGTTTCCAGTATAAAAGCCAGTTTCAACCGAACCAGACAGTATATTCATTTAATTTCCAATACAACTTCGCCTACTCCAGTGGATGTGTACAGAAGTGCAGGAAGATATATCGACCCTGCCACTGTGTATCAATATGCAGTAGGTTATTTTCAAAATTTTCAGGATAACAAATATGAAGCTTCGGTGGAGCTTTATTATAAGGATTTTTATGACTTGGTTGATTACAAACCCGGTGCAGATTTAATTTTCACCGAATTTATTGAAACTGAATTATTGACAGGAAATGGTAGAGCCTATGGTGCTGAATTTTTATTGAGAAAACAAACCGGAAAATTAACTGGTTGGATCGGCTATACCTTGGCCCGTACGGAAAGGCAGGTTAAAGGTCCCGACCGAGAAAAATCCATAAACGATGGTGATTGGTATAATGCGAATTATGATCGAGTTCATGATTTATCCATTGTTGCTAATTACACCATTACTAAAAAATGGGATGTAGGAGCCATATTCGCTTACCAAACGGGTAGACCTTATACTCCACCTTCAGCAAAATTTGAAATTCAAGGAATTACAGTACCTTTTTATGAGGACAGAAACAGCCAACGAATTCCTCAATATCATCGATTGGATTTAAGTGCCACTTATATTCCTACGCCCAAGTCCGGTAAAAAATCCTACTCCAGTTGGAATTTTGGTGTGTACAATGTTTACGCTCGCAGAAATGCTTATTCCATTTTCTTTCGTCCAACCACAGAGGATACGGGTTCAAACATTTCAACGGAAAACACTACAACCGAGGCGGTTCGTCTCTCTATTTTCGCTTCGGCCATTCCTTTTGTAACCTGGAACTTTAACTTTTAAGAAACGATGAAAACAATAATCAAAAAACTAGGCCTTTTCATTTTTCTATTCGCCCTGGCTTCCTGCCAAGATGTGATTGAATTGGACGTTGAAGACAGCGCTGTAAAAATTGTAATTGATGGAAGGATCACGAATTCCAGTCCAAACTATGTGGAAATTTCCACAACAGCAGGATATTTTGACCAAGGTGCAACCAACCGAGTAAATAATGCCGCGGTTGTTTTATATGAAGATGGCGATACCGTTGCTATTTTATCTCCCGATTCTATCCCCGGTTTATATAGCACCCCTTATCAAGGTATTGAAGGAAAAGAATATGAAATTTCCGTGGAGGTATTTCCGGGAAATATAGCTTTTGAAGCAAGCGTTTGGAAATCAAAACCTGAACTTTTAAAAAGGGTTTTTGCAATTGATTCCATGAATATTAGAAAGTTGAATAGAAACACAACTCCTCAAGCTTTTGAAGAAGGTTATTTTGCCTTAATGTATTTTCAAGAGGTACCAGGAATTGGCGATATATACCGAATCAGAAGATGGTTAAACGACACTTTGTTTACCCAAGAAATCTTCACTTTTGATGATGAATTTTTCGATGGAGAGTATGTTGGTGGAACAGGTTTGTTTGCCATTCCAGCATTTAATATTTACGGCCCTTTTGATGAGGATAGAAATGATTTATTAAAGGTAGAAGCAAGTTCCATTAGCGACGATTTTTCCAGCTTTTTGGACATTGTTGATCAACAGGTATTTCAAGTTGGAGGTCCTTTTGATTCTCCTCCTCAATCTATTATTGGAAATATTTACAATTTAGAAGACCCAAACGAATATGGTCTGGGATACTTTTTTGCCGGTGCTATTTCGGTTGAAGAAATTACCTTTACCAAGTAATTAATCTTTATGAAATGAAGGATAGTTTAAATTTGGATCATTGGGCAAGAAATTGGCTTATTGAAAAAGGAGTAAATACTGAAATGGCTCCCTATTTGTCAATGGCTATTGACCTAGCAATTCTTTTTGCAGCAAGTTTTATTTTAGACTTTTTAGCCAAAAAAGTTATCCTTCGAATTGTTGGCGCTTATGTGCGTAGATCCAAAAACGAGTATGATGATATCCTTTTGAAAAAGAAGGTTTTTATGGGCCTTGCTCATTTACTCCCAGCAATTTTAATCTACAATTTCATTCCATTTATTCTTAATGACCTAAATGCCAATTTCTTAGACATCCTGCAAAAGGTTGTCATCTTTTATATGATAATCATTTTCCTTAATGTAATGACGCGATTTTTCAGGTCATTAGAGGAAATCGGACTTCATTCCAAACGCTTCGAAGGGAAACCTGTAAGTAGTTATGTCCAACTTTTTATTCTAGTTACCTATATCGTCGGAGGGGTCATTATGTTGTCCTTGGTGGTGGGCAAAAGTCCTCAAACCATTTTAGCTGGCTTCGGTGCGGCTACGGCAGTTATCTTATTAATTTTTAGGGATACCATTTTGGGTTTAGTAGCCAGTATTCAAATTTCTGCAAATGATATGGTTCGTTTGGGAGACTGGGTAGGCTTGGATAAATACGGTGCGGATGGAAATGTAACGGAGATAAATCTTACCACGGTAAAAATTAAAAACTGGGATAAAACCATTACCACTGTTCCTACCTACGCATTTATTTCTGATTCTTTTAAGAATTGGAGAGGCATGGAAAATACTGGTTTAAGAAGGATTAAAAGGCATATCTATTTGGATTTGAATTCAGTTCAATTTGTGAGCGATGAAATGTACCAACGTTTTTCAAAAATTAGACGAGTTAGTGAGTATTTAAAAACACGCCAAGCGGAGATTGATCAATTTAATGAAGAGAACAAATTAGACACTTCTGTATTGATAAATGGTAGGCATATGACCAATATTGGGGTTTTTAGAAGGTATGCTCTAAAATACCTTGAAGAGAACGTGAACATAGACCAAAATGAAACGGTGATGGTTCGTCAACTACAACCTACTGAAAAGGGAATTGCTTTGGAGATTTATGCTTTTAGCAATGATATCGCTTGGGTGAATTATGAAAATATTCAATCCGATATTTTTGATCACTTGATGTCGGCAGTTGGATTGTTTGATTTGAATCTTTTTCAAAGCCCCTCGGGTAATGACTTTAGATCTTTAAATGTTAACGACGAATAGAACGTCCCTTCCATTTTAAGCTTCCACTTGCGAAAAGAATATACAGCGCTGTAACCACTATATAAAAAGGATAAAACAGAGCCAAAATTGGCATCCATTTCAATAAGCTCTTTTGGTTTTCATTGTTCAAATAGGTCTTTAGCAAAAGAAAATCTGGAAGAATTTTGAACAAATAGATGCACGCAAGAACGATCCAATAAGGGGAATGAAAAAAGGATAATGGAAGCAGTAAAATTTGACAAAGGCTAAGCAAAAACACCAATACAGCAATCCATTTCCCTTGTTTTAAAGGATAATCAGGTGTTTTACTTCCCCACCGCAATCTTTGATTAAAAAATTCACATAAAGTATTTGGAACCTTGCTAATTACTTTAGAATGTAGGCTGACGGTGACAGAGTTATTATTTCTTTTACTTAAAGTTTGAATTAAAAAAGCATCGTCACCTGTTTCCCAATTTTCTCCTCCAATATTATTTGGAATTTGGCTTTTTCTATAAGCTAGGTTTGCGGCATTAGACATTACCGGAACTTTCATTAAAGCCAAACCTATTCCACTGGCTTGCAAAGAGACAAATTCCAAAGCCATTAAATTGCTCCAAAATTTTCCTGTTGATTTCATCTCAACCCTACCAATTACTGCGGTTATCTCAATATTTTTAAATGGATATTGCATTTGCTTAATCCAGTTTTTGGGGACAATACAATCCGCATCAGTTTGTAATATTAGATCATTTTTGGCTTTTGATAAACCTAAGGCAATCGCCCTTTTCTTACCCCCTTGGTCTTGATTCCTTAGCAGTGTTATATTAATTGATGGATTTTCATCGGCAAAAGCCAAGGCCAAAACACCACCATTATCTGCTGAGTGATCATCAACCAGCAAAATTTCAAATTTATCTTTTGAAAAATTTTGTTCCTTCAATGATTGAAATAGGCTCGGCAAATTTTCTTCCTCATTTCTAAAAGGGATAATAATGGAGCACTTTTCTTCTCCACCCTCTTTCATCAAACCTGTATTCTTTTTAGTGAAAACCAGGTACAGTTTTAAAATAAATAGTCCATAGGTAAGAACCAATATAATAGCAAGGGAAGAAAATATATAAAAGTGCAAGTTCTTTGTCTTAGATACCAAAATTAATCCTTTATTTTTGGCTAATGGCAAAGGACAAGGTGATTTTAGGAGTAGACCCGGGAACCAATATTATGGGTTACGGGATTATAAAAATCACAGGTAAAGAAATTACTGTTCTTTCCTTTGGCGTGGTAATGCTCAACAAAATTGAGGGTCATACGCTGAAATTGAAATCCATATTCGAAAAAACAACTAGTCTTATTGAAAGATATTTACCCGATGAAATGGCTGTGGAAGCGCCTTTTTTTGGTAAGAATGTTCAGTCCATGCTGAAATTAGGTAGAGCTCAAGGGGTGATTATGGCGGCGGCTTTAAATAAAAATATTGGCATTGAAGAATATGCACCTCGAAAAATAAAACAGTCTGTTACAGGAAATGGCAATGCCAGTAAGGAACAGGTGGCAGGAATGGTTGAAAGTATCCTTAAAACAAAAATAGAAAGTAAGTTTATGGATGCAACGGATGGTCTAGCCGTGGCATTGTGCCATCATTACCAAGATAATGCTTTGCTAAAAGGTGGTGGGTCTAAAAATTGGGCAAGTTTTATAAAAAATAATCCTGGCCGTATTCAAGGTTAAAAGCTAAAGCTGGGCTTTTATTTTCGCCGCAGCGGATTCAAATTGCTCTGGGCTAAATTTCGCTTTTGGTTGACTAAAATCCATATCGCTAACGGCATTCATAGGAATAAGATGAATATGAGCGTGTGCCACTTCTAATCCTACTACAGCTGTGCCTACTTTTGTACAAGGAATCGCTTTTCCTATGGCATGAGCCACTTTTTTGGAAAAAAGCCAAAGCTTCTGATAAGTATCGTCATCTAAATCAAAAATACAATCGACCTCTTGTTTGGGTATAACTAGGGTATGTCCTTCTCTTAGGGGAAAGACATCTAAAAAAGCAAGAAAATTATCGTCTTCTGCAATTTTATAAGCGGGAATAGAACCGTCAATTATTTTTGAAAAGATAGTAGACATTAATCCAGGCTTATTTCTAGTATTTCGAATTTAATTTTCCCGGCAGGAATTTCAATTTCCGCTACTTCTCCTACTTTTTTTCCAACAAGGCCCTTTCCGATTGGGGAATTCACTGAAATTTTTCCAATTTTCAAATCAGATTCTGATTCAGAAACAAGTTTATATTTCATTTCAGCATTGTTTCCCAAGTTCTTTATTTTCACTGTAGATAAAACCATAACCTTGGAAGTATCAATCAAAGAACTATCTAAAATACGGGCATTAGCGATGGTATCTTCCATCTTGCTGATTTTCATTTCCAACAAACCTTGAGCTTCCTTAGCAGCGTCATACTCTGCATTTTCAGACAAATCACCTTTATCCCTAGCCTCTGCTATTTGGTTGGAAATGGATGGGCGCATTACTGACTTCATGTGATCTAAATCACTTCTCAATTTCTTTAATCCCTCTTCAGAGTAATAACTAATTGCCATAATCTAATAATATTAAAAAAGGAAAAAGACCCAAATAGGTCTTTTTCCGTGAATGCAAATATAATGATTAAATTATCTTATTTCTTATAAGCTAAACTGAATACCAATTGAATGTACTCCAGAAAAAGCATTTGTAGCTCTGAAAGAATAGTCGATTCCGATCTTAGTTCCAGAATCACCTAATGGTGCAGACATCGATGCCCCTGCAGAGAATCCAGTAAATACAGTGGTTTGATCTTCAAAAACTCTGTTATCGTAAAAGGTATATCCGGCTCTTACACCAAATCTATCTTTTAGTTTGTACTCACCACCTACGTTATACTGATCTTTTTCAAAAGAATTGGATTGAAAAGAACCGGCAAAGGTTAGCTTTTGTGAATCAAAGTTAAAATCATAACTACCTCCAATACTTAAAGTTGTAGGAAGTTCAAAAGTTGCTGATCTTTCTTCAAAAGCACGAGTAAAACCACCTTGAGGTGATGGAAGATTAATACTTTTCCCATCGCCTTCGTAAGCCACAGAAGGACCCACATTTTTTAATGTAATTCCAAACTTAATTTGCTCTTCCTTACCGGTTACATATTGCACACCAGCATCAAAGTTCAAAGCATTTACATTAAGGTTATCCGAAGCGGAGGAATACAATTTAATGTTAATACCTCCACGAATATTTGCAGTAAAAGCTTGAGCGTAACTCACACCCAAAATTACCGTAGTTGGACTGACAGTTCCAATTCCACCTTCTGGATTCGATTCTGTTGTTCTTTCCCATTCGCCATAGTCGAAGGAAACAAAGCTTGCTCCCAAAACACCTCTAGAGCCAACTTTTTGGTTAAAACCAGCAGCGTTAATGTTTATGCCTGCTCCTACAAGCCAACTGGTGCTCGTAAAGGAAACATCCGTTTTACTAGTTCCGGCAGTTCCAGCCACGTTCAAAAAACTTGCTTCAACTCCTGAAATACCTCCAACATTTGATCCAGCCCAACCACCACTTCTGGCCCAAGGGTTAATCAATAATTCTGAGGCTCCTGCAGATCCAGATCTTTGTGGATTACCAGCGGATAGTGAATTGGTCATCGCCATTAGGGCGGCGAAAAAACCTATTTTCATCATTGTTTTTTTCATACTCACAAAAGATCTTTATTAAAATGCATTTAAGTCAACTGGACGAAGTGTACCCATCCACTTTATTACTTTTTCACCAACACCCGGATTATCGATATGAACAATATAAACCCCACTCGCGATAGGCACATTAAAGTCATTTTTCAAATCCCACTCTACAAATGTTAGAGTGTTATCCTTACTAATTGAACGTACCAAAGTTCCGTTAGTCATGTAAACATTAATATCACATCTTGGTGGTAGGTTGGTAATCTTCACAATATTATCCAACTGAGAATCTTCAAACTCCGAAGCTCCGTTATATGGATTTGGCACAACTCTAATTAAATCCATTGCTGCTTTTGCAGCAGAAACACTGTTTTTAGTTGCTCCAAGTCCAGTTGTATTAAATTGATAGATTGGATTCCCATCATTAAGATTTCCTTGGGTTTTACGGTAAGGTTGTGCAATCCTTAATTCTACACGGGCATCGGTAGGAATTAAATTGTAATTGCTAAACTCAAATACTGAGCTAGATACCATGGCATAAGAAGTCCAGTTAAAGGCTTTAGAAAAATCTTGAATCCCTAAAACTTGACCTGTTTCCAAAAATGCCATTTGAGAAGCTAATGGAAAATCGTCAATATTATCGCCTTGGTAAGTCAAGTCCAATACAGTACCATTTCTCAGTTTTACTGAATCAGAGAATACATAAATTGGTTGTTGACCTCCAAGCTTAAAAAGTTGCCCTTGCGGACCGGCAGAAAAATTAGCCGAAGGATTCCAGATCATATCTCTTCCATTGTCACCAATAAAGAATGAATTCTCGCCAAAGGCCATATATAATCTTCTTCCTGTTTCAATATTAACAGCGTATCCTGGGAAGTAACTCCAACCTGTTGGCGTTGCATTATTTGGATTTGGAACCAAAGTCCCATTAGGACCTTTATCCATTGTAGTACCACCACGTAGAGTCCACGATCCTTTTCCACCTTCATTATTAGCAGCAACTGCACCCAATTCAATTACTGGACATCTGGTCCATAAATTAGGATCCTTGGTAATAATAATATCCACGTTTGCTGTATTAGCAATTAGGTTTACATCAGCGAGAGCGCTTGAAGGATGACGAATAGGCGAAACCACTGAATTTCCTGAAGAATAACTTTCAAAACTTACGTAGGAGGAAGGTGCCCAGGTACCGTTTAAGAAAGTTTCATAGAAACCTCTAAGGTCACCGGCAAAATCATCATAGGCCTCTCTTGCTCCAACATCATCGTAAGTTGCTCCAGCTAGAATCCAGTTTTGCGGATTTGTATTTTCACCATCAGGAACTCCTGCTAGCCATTGCAGTCTTTCATCATCGTAAATTACTTCTGCCCCAATAACCCCATTATTGCGGGTACCCTCTTCATCTCCTCCAGGTTCTTCTTGGTTAATAAAAGTAACTGAGATTCCCAAAGAATCAACAATCTGTTCTCCAAGGAAGGAGATTGGATTTTCAGATTTAGCAATAACTCTGTTGTTAGCATCTGTAATTTCCCAATTCGCAGTATCATTAACTTCATCGAAGGCCAGTGTAAATTCACCATCAAAAATCTTTATTGGATCAACCACTTGAATCTTGAACGGTCCTGAACCAGGTAAATATTCAATTTCGTTATTCAAGAAATTCAGCGCCATTTTATTTCTGGATTCATCAGACACTTTCAAGAAGTTTCCGCCATTTCCTGCTCCATTCAATCTGGTTATTTGAACTTCATCACCATAATTTGCGTTGATTACAGTTCCATGATTTCTTGGATTTGGTTTATTCGGAATTGCCAAATATGGTTTTTGACCATTTCCAATATTTCTTCCAGCTAAATAAGGCTCCTTTTGAGAAGGCTTGGAAAGATTATTAGGGTCTGAAACCTGCCATTGGTTTTGAGAATAAGCAACTACATAATAATAATATTCATTATTGTTAATCAACTTTCCATCGCCATCAGAAAAAGCATCTTCAGTAAATCTAAAGCTAAGTTCAATTCCCTCATTTGCTGCCTCAAGCGTCATATCTTGTGGCTCTAAGGCACCATTTAATAAATCTTGGTTCACATTGAAGTTTATCAACTGACCGATATCATTTTTCAAATCACATTGAGCTACTAATCTAGAAAACTCTGTATCATAAATTTGATCGATGGAAACATCTTCAGTTTCTACTTGGAAAATTTGAAATCCTTCAAAAACATAATCGAAAAATTTCTCTTGATCAGCACTATCAATTTGTCCTCCAGTCCATCCTGGTAAAGCTGCAATTGCAGGATCTTTTTGGCTATAGCCAATTGTTTGATCCGAAAAGGCATCTACGAATTTCAAGATTAACTCACCGTCCAATTCTACAATATCCACTGCCGGAGATGCTGGACCATCCAATATTTGAAAACAATTATCAAACAATTGTTGTGCTTTATCATCTGCAATAATCACATCACGAACGGAAGCATCGATCGCATTAGAGCTAAAGTTTCTTGCCCAAACAACACCTGTAGTAATAAAGTTTAATGCCCCTGGCGCCAAACTAAAAGGACCAGCTGTATGTAATCCCCTTTTATCTGCAAGGTTTGCTGGAGATTCGTACCAACCACCATTTGGTAAAACTGCAGAAGGTTCAAAGTTTCCTGTTGTATCAAAACTTTCTCCTGGGTAGGCAAATTTAGTTGCTAATCCTGCTCCACTTACTGTATATCCGTCACCATTGGTCCCATTTGCGTTTGCCAAACCACTAGGGTTTTCAATTACAAGTGGGTTTCCGTTTTTCCATCTAATTGTAAGGTAACGGTAAAATTCTTCGGCATTATCAGGATCTGTAGTTTCTGCAGGTACACCTTGGGAACCACCGTTATTATAATACATAAATCCAGACATGATGATTCTCTCATTGATTCCAGCTACTTCATTTTCATCGTAACAGCTATCCCCAATTCTTACTCCATCAACACAACCATCTCTATCATTGTCTAATCCATCAAAATAATCTGCAAAAGGACCTTGAAAGAAATCAAATCCTACAGCTGGTGGATTTAGACCATAACCTCTTGGGCCTTCATCATCAGAATCTGCATTGTAGCAATATCCTAGTCCTCTGGAAATATCGCAACCGATAATATCATCTTGTGCGTTCCCTAAATCTGGATCAAACCAAGTACCGAAATAAGTATCTTTTAATCTAAATGTGGATTTATTGAGAATTCTATAGTTGTTAAAAGTCATGTTATTTACCTCATCATTGGAGGCAAATGCAAAAGCTTGGGCTCTAATTTCAAAACCTAAAGCACCAGCTTGAGTTTCGGTGTGGATATTTCCTTTATCATTATAAACCCACCAAATCGTTTCATCACCATAAAGAAGATCTACTTCTTTCTTTTGGCAATCGAATTGACGATCCAAATCATATCCTGGATAGTCGTATTCGTATTCATAAAATCCTGGGATTCCGTCTGGATGTTTTTCAATATATGGCGCCAATTTATTGGGTAGATTTCCATCAATACCGTTACCTGGCCAATCGATAATATCTTGAGGAATATTTCCTTCGTAACCCGGAAATTTTTCTCCAACATTACAATCATCCCTCATTTTACAATCAATCCATGCTTTGTGGAGAGCTACTTGTTCTCTATATACAACCCAATGCGTATCATATTCATTACAAGTTTCCGCATCTACAGAAGCTGTATTGTCATCCGATAGTGGTCCAGGCCAATAATCATTTCCATTACGTCTGTAGGTCATAGCAGCCAACTTTAATTGATCCGCTTCATCAAAACCTCCTAGCCATAAAGCTCCCGAAAACATGGAGTGAGTATCACTACCCTTTGGCACTTCATATTTGGCGTTGTTTAAATCCCACCACATATCACCACCACCAAGAATTCTGGCACGTACGTTATTGATACTAAGATCCGTTTCAGCCGTTGCAGGAGCACAATTCTCCATCAAGGCCTTCATTGGCGATCTCTTTTTCTTGTTGTTGCCTTTGACTTCTTCGCCATAGGACATACCTATAAAACTGGCAGATAAAAGAAAGGTTAAAAGAAATTTATTCATCTTCATATTGTTGCTATTCTTCATCATTAAAAATTGTATCCAACACCAAGTCTAATTTGTCTTGGTAGAGCATAGTTGAAAGGGCTATTTACATTTCTGTTGTACAAATCAATGTAAGCTTGAGAACTTGCTTGTTGAGCGACTTGAGCCTGAGCAGTGCTAGAGGATAAGTATCCATCATCACTTGGGCTTCCAGTAAATGCGTAAACACTAGTAA
The DNA here is from genome assembly GCA_937129395.1 of uncultured Cryomorphaceae bacterium. GTDB lineage: Bacteria > Bacteroidota > Bacteroidia > Flavobacteriales > Schleiferiaceae > CAKZNE01. Next base: position 29,107 of record CAKZNE010000201.1, read on the forward strand.
TATTTTGAGTGTCAAACAAATTCAAAATCTGGACATAAACCTCAATGGATTTATTTCCGTTTTTAATTTTGAATAGTTTATTAATCCTAGCATCAAAAGTTACTTGCCAAGGAAGGCGAGCACCACTAATCTGTCCATCAATTTGAGCATTGGATCTAAAATCAACCCTTTTGGTATAAGGTCCTCCTGATAAACCATTCATTGTAAGGTTTACACCAGCTCTTTCAAATACTCTTTTATTCCACCAAACTGGACCATCATACCTTTGACCACCGGCGAATCTATAATCCATTCTTACCGTCATTTGGTGACGTCTATCATAACTCAATGGAAGGATATACCTAAGGTTAGGTTGTCCAGCATTTGCTAGAGAAAGACCAGAAGAAGAACCAGAACCTGTACCATCTGCAAATTGCATGGTATAGTTTGCGTCCAATTTAAAATTGCTTGTTCTTCTCAATTCGTATTCAAGCGTAAAACCTTTTACGGTTCCAAAATCCAGGTTACCGTAAGCTACATAAGTAATTGGGTAAGCCTGAGTAAATGAAGTAACTTGAAGAAGATCTCTAAGCTCTCTATAGAAGGCGGAAATTTTCAAAGCACTTTTTTCTGTAAGGGCTTGTTTAAATCCTAATTCGTATTCTGTTGTTTTTTGTGGCTTCAAATCTGGGTTATTCAAAACACTTCCATTATCACTATTTAAAAGATCTAAATAGCTAAATGGGTTTAATCTTGAAATACCTGTACTTGGTCTTTGGGCCAAAAGATCATAGTGAGCAATAAATAAAGCTTCATCTGTAATAGGGAAGTTAAATGCTACACGAGGCATTACTACTGTTTGAGGCTCATAATCTTTAAAAGATTCGCTTGTTAATGTACTCTGTGATTCTGGATCATCTGAAAGCTGAGTAACCAATAATGGCTTAATTCCACCACCCGCAGCATCCGATAAATCTTGTGGATCAATTAATGGATCTCCAAATTGGTCGAACCATTGGTTATTCTCAGGGTTTCTATATCCTACAATACTTGCGGTTGGTAAATCATTGCTACTTACATAAACCACATAATCTCCGCCTACTGAAGCAGGAACTTCGCCAATTGCCTCGCTGCTCAGATTTGTAGATGCTAAATCTTGAACTCTATAGGTTGGGAATAATACAAATGGATCTTTTAATACTTCTTGGTTTAGGTCAAAACGGTCGATACGAACACCAACATTAAAAGTTAAGTCTCTAAAAGAAAACTGATCCTGTACGTAACCGGCAATATAAATAGGTTGGAAAGCTCCAACTGGTCTGCTCTTGGCACCAAATTCATCCGTTGCACTAAAGAACTCTGAAATGGTTGGTTGAGTACTAAGAACTTCTCCGGTGTAA